>NZ_JAWHNU010000043.1:0-62533 GCF_032582135.1 Pseudomonas syringae group sp. J309-1
TTTATCGACTGGAATGCCGCCTTCCCGAATAAATTCGGTCCCACCGGTTCGCTGTGAGCCAAAAGCGCATGGACATTTCGTGGGAAGTTCTATGCAGGCCTGCAAACACTCGTGTGTGCGAATTCATTCGCGAAGAGGCCGGTAAATCCGCAGCCTGTTTATCGACTGGAATGCCGCCTTCCCGAATAAATTCGGTCCCACCGGTTCGCTGTGAGCCAAAAGCGCATGGACATTTCGTGGGAAGTTCTATGCAGGCCTGCAAACACTCGTGTGTGCGAATTCATTCGCGAAGAGGCCGGTAAATCCGCAGCCTGCTTATCGACTGGAATGCCGCCTTCCCGAATAAATTCGGTCCCACCGGTTCGCTGTGAGCCAAAAGCGCACGGACATTTCGTGGGAAGTTCTATGCAGGCCTGCAAACACACAGGTGGGAGCGAATTCATTCGCGAAGAGGCCGGTACATCCGCAGCCTGTTTATCGACTGGAATGCCGCCTTCCCGAATAAATTCGGTCCCACCGGTTCGCTGTGAGCCAAAAGCGCATGGACATTCCGTGGGAAGTTCTATGCAGGCCTGCAAACACACAGGTGGGAGCGAATTCATTCGCGAAGAGGGCGGTACATCCGCAGCCTGTTTATCGACTGGAATGCCGCCTTCCCGAATAAATTCGCTCCCACACAGGCTGTGTGAAAACCTCACGAGCCAATTAGCTGGCTAAAAAACGCTCAAAAAACCGCGCTCCTACGTGAGTTTGAGGTCTGTGACCCACACAAACTTTTAAAGATTTCACGTGAGCGCGCGCAGTTTGTTTTTGTCTAAGGGTTTTCACACAGTCTGCACAGGATGCGCAGTCACCTTTGAAGCTTCAGGCCAACTGGCTGCGCAGTTGCCGGGCCGCCGCCACCATGTTCACCAATGCCGCCTCGGTCTCGGGCCAGGCACGGGTTTTCAGGCCGCAATCCGGGTTGACCCACAAGCGCTCGGCAGGCACATGCTGCACGGCCTTGCTCATCAGTCGCACCATCTCATCCGTACCCGGCACGCGTGGCGAGTGAATGTCGTAAACACCGGGACCAATGTCATTCGGGTAGTCGAACGCTTTGAAAGCCTCCAGCAACTCCATGTCCGAGCGCGAGGTTTCGATAGTGATCACGTCGGCATCCATCGCCGCGATGGACTCGATCACGTCGTTGAATTCGCTGTAGCACATATGGGTGTGAATCTGCGTTTCGTCCCGCACACCGCTGGCACACAAGCGAAACGCTTCAACGGCCCAATCCAGATATTCCTGCCATTGCGCCCGGCGCAGCGGCAAGCCTTCGCGGAAGGCGGCTTCGTCGATCTGCACGATCTTGATTCCGGCCGCTTCCAGGTCCACCACTTCATCACGAATCGCCAATGCCAGCTGTTGCGCCTGCACTTTGCGGGACACGTCTTCCCGTGGGAACGACCACATCAACATAGTCACCGGCCCCGTCAGCATGCCCTTCATCAGCTTGTCGGTCAGGCTTTGTGCATAGCTGATCCAGTCCACAGTCATGGCCTGCGGGCGACTCAGGTCGCCAAAAATCACCGCCGGTTTTACGCAGCGCGAACCGTAACTCTGCACCCAGCCAAAGCGGGTAAATGCATAACCGTCCAGTTGCTCGGCGAAGTACTCGACCATGTCGTTGCGCTCGGCCTCGCCGTGCACCAATACGTCCAGCCCCAGACGCTCTTGAATCTGCACGGCATGACGGATCTCGTGGCGCATGGCATCGTGGTAATCATTGGCCGACAGCTTGCCCTGCTTGAACGACTGACGCGCCAGACGAATCGACGCAGTCTGTGGGAATGAGCCAATAGTCGTCGTCGGAAACGCAGGCAAGTCCAGACGCTGGCGTTGCTGCTCGATACGTTCGGCGAAAGCAGATTGGCGCTGGCTGTCCTCCGCTGTGATCGCAGCGATACGTGCCTGGACCTGCGGCTTGTGAATCCGCGACGACTGCACGCGGCTGGTTTGCACCGCGCGGCTTTCGGCCAACGCGCCCTCTACACTGTCGGGATCATTCAAAGCCTTGGTGAGCAGCGAAATTTCACCACACTTCTGCACGGCGAACGCCAGCCAGCTCTTGAGTTCGACATCGAGCTTGTCTTCACGACCCAGGTCAACCGGGCTGTGCAACAAGGAGCAGGAGCCGGCTACCCAGAGATTGTCGCCAAAACGCTGCTGCGCTTCACGCAACTGATCCAGTGCTTGCTCGAGATCACAGCGCCAGACATTTCGCCCGTTGACCACCCCCAGCGACAGCACTTTATAGGTCGGCAAGCGATCCAGCACCGCAGCCAGTTGGTCCGGCGCACGTACCAGGTCGATGTGCAAACCGTCCACCGGCAAAGAAGCCGCCAGCCCAAGGTTGTCTTCCAGACCACCGAAGTAAGTCGCGATGAGCTTTTTCAGCGGTGAATATTGCAGACTGTGATAAGCGCGCTCGAAGGCATTTTTCCAGTCCTGAGGCAGGTCCAGTGTGAGGATAGGCTCATCGATCTGCACCCACTCCACACCCTGCCCCGCCAGACGACCGAGGATTTCGCCGTAAACAGGAAGCAGGCGCTCCAGCAGGTCGAGCTTGTCGAAAAGTTCACCCTTGGCCTTGCCCAGCCACAGGTAAGTCAACGGGCCGATGATTACCGGCTTGACCTTGTGACCCAGAGCGCGGGCTTCATCCACTTCTTCGAACAACTGCTCCCAGCTCAACTGGAAGCGCTGATCCTGGGTAAATTCCGGGACCAGATAGTGGTAGTTGGTGTCGAACCACTTGGTCAGTTCCTGAGCATATTGCTGCTGGCCATGCCCCTGAACATGTGTACCGCAGCAGCTTTCAGCACCACGGGCCATGGCGAACAAGGTGTCCAGTGTCGGCAAACCGCGGAAATCCCGGGTATCAGCAAAGCGCTCGGGCACTACACCGAATGCCAGCGAGTGGCCCAGCACCTGGTCGTACCAAGCGAAATCGCCCACGGGCAGCAGTTCGATACCCGCATCTTTTTGCAGTTGCCAATGAGTGGCCCGAAGCTCCCGGCCTACTGTGCGCAAACCGTACTGATCGATATCGCCTTTCCAGTACGCTTCCAGCGCTTTTTTAAGTTCACGGTCAGCGCCGATGCGCGGAAAACCAAGATTGTGGGCCAAGGCCATGATGAAGCTCCTGTCGAAATATGACGCTATTGTCGACAGCCGGACCAACGTGAGACAAACTCATTGTTTTCGTGTTGATCACAAAATTCATTCATGGAGCGCAGGATTACCTGCGAGACGAGATGCTTGAGATACGCCATCTGAAAACCCTGCATGCCTTGCGCGAGGCCGATAGCCTTGTGGAAGCCGCCGAGCGCCTGCATCTGACGCAATCAGCGCTGTCCCACCAGTTCAAGGAACTGGAAGAACGAATGGGCATGCAGTTGTTTGTGCGTAAAACCAAACCCGTGCGCTTTACCAGCGCCGGGCTGCGCCTGCTGCAACTGGCGGACTCGGTGCTGCCACAATTGCGTGGCGCAGAGCGGGACATTGCCCGACTGGCGGGCGGCACCGCGGGGCGTTTGCACATGGCGATCGAGTGTCACAGCTGTTTTCAGTGGCTGATGCCAACCATCGACCAGTTCCGCGACGCCTGGCCGGAAGTCGAACTGGACCTGGCCTCCGGCTTTGCCTTCGCACCCTTGCCTGCTCTGGCCCGCGGCGATCTGGACCTTGTGGTGACGTCCGATCCGCTGGAACTGGTGGGCATCACCTACGTGCCGTTGTTTACCTACGAGGCCATGTTGGCGGTTGCCAATCAGCACCCATTGGCGAGCAAGCCGTACATCGTGCCCGAAGACCTGATCAAGGAAACCCTGATCACTTACCCGGTGGAACGAGACCGGCTGGATATCTTCACGCGCTTCCTTGAACCGGCCGAAATCGAGCCGGCGCAGGTGCGAACGTCGGAGCTGACCGTGATGATGATGCAACTGGTCGCCAGCGGCCGTGGCGTCTGTGGCATGCCCCACTGGGCGTTGCACGAATACAGCTCACGAGGCTATGTGAAAGGCAAACGCCTGGGCGAAAAAGGTTTGTTCGCTACACTCTATGCCGGAGTGCGAACCGACATGCTGGACGCGCCCTACATGCGCGACTTCCTGCTGACTGCCAAGGACACTTCGTTCTCGACGCTGGATGGAGTGAGTGCGGTGCGGTGATGGTGTGAACGACGCAGAACCTGTGGGCGATTCTATGTTGGCATGCAAACGCTGATCACGGTGGGAGCGAATTCATTCGCGAAAGCGGAATTCCAGAAGAAAGAGATGTATTGAATGTACCGGCCCATTCGCGAATGAATTCGCTCCCACACAGACTGTGTGAAAACGTAGCGAGCGACGGCAAGACAAGGCAAAAACAGGCGAAAAAGCGGAGTCTAGGTGTTCTAAATGAGCATTTTTCGCCTGTTTTTAACGCAGTATTGTGCGCGTAGCACCGAAGGTGCCCAGCCTGCAGTAGTTTTCACACAGTCTGCACAGGACTTCGTTCAGCCAGTGCCAGCAACGGCCCCCACAATCGTATCGATTTCAATACACCGTAACGATTTCAATACGGAATTGGCATGCCCGCCGCCGCCAAGGCTCTGATCCGTCGAAAGTTTGTAACCGGATACAGGTTGTATCGATTTCGCTACACCGCAAATCATTGCTAGATATTCAATATCATATAACTAGCTGATTTATATAACAAAAATAAAACTGGCCGCATATTTGCTAAGTGATTGTCATCAATGCTAGCGCCTGCCGCGAGCATCAAGTCACCTTAGGAGTATCTATGAGCGAGTTGCGATTCACCGTCGATCACGAATGGCTGCGGGCCGAAGCCGATGGCAGTGTCACGGTAGGCATCACGCCTTACGCGCAAGAATCTCTGGGTGATGTGGTTTACGTGCAACTTCCTGAGCTGCAGACCTACGCCAAAGACGCCGAAGCTTCGGTCGTCGAATCAGTGAAGGCAGCCAGCAGCATCAACATGCCACTCGATGGCGAAGTGGTTGAAGTCAACCAGGCCCTCGACGCCACCCCGGAACTGGTCAATGAAGACGCCCTGGGCGCCGGCTGGTTCTTCCGCTTCATTCCCCAAGACGCCAGCGCTATCGATAGCCTGCTTGATCAGGACGCCTACGACCGCCTGATCAAAGCCAACGCCGAAGCCTGAGGAGCAGACCATGACTGACCGTATTCAATTGACCACCGCCAACGAATTCATCGCCCGTCACATCGGCCCACGCGCCGATGACGAGCAGGCCATGCTGCAAACCCTGGGCTATGACTCGCTGGAAGCCCTGAGCGCCAGCGTCATCCCGGAAAGCATCAAAGGCACCAGCGTTCTGGGCATGCAGCCAGGCCTGAGCGAAGCAGACGCACTGGCTTCGATCAAAGCCATCGCGAGCAAGAACCAACTGTTCAAGACCTACATCGGTCAGGGTTACTACAACACCCACACGCCTGCGCCGATCCTGCGCAACCTGCTGGAAAACCCGGCCTGGTACACCGCCTACACGCCTTATCAGCCAGAAATTTCCCAAGGCCGTCTGGAATCACTGCTGAACTTCCAGACCCTGATCAGCGACCTGACCGGCCTGCCAATCGCCAACGCCTCGCTGCTCGATGAAGCCACGGCCGCTGCCGAAGCGATGACCTTCTGCAAACGCTTGAGCAAGAACAAGAGCAGCCACCAGTTCTTCGCTTCCAGCCACTGCCATCCGCAAACCCTCGACGTGCTGCGCACCCGCGCTGAACCACTGGGCATCACCGTAGTTGTCGCTGACGAAGCAGAGCTGACCGACGTCAGCCCGTTCTTCGGCGCACTCCTGCAATACCCCGCCAGCAACGGCGACCTGTTCGATTACCGCGAACTGGTTGAGCGCTTCCACTCCTCCAACGCTCTGGTCGCCGTCGCGGCCGACCTGCTGGCCCTGACCCTGCTGACGCCGCCCGGTGAGTTCGGTGCAGACGTGGCCATCGGCAGCGCCCAGCGTTTTGGCGTGCCACTGGGTTTTGGCGGCCCGCATGCTGCTTACTTCTCGACTAAGGATGCGTACAAGCGCGACATGCCTGGCCGTCTGGTCGGTGTTTCCGTGGACCGTCACGGCAAGCAGGCCTTGCGTCTGGCCATGCAGACCCGCGAGCAACATATCCGTCGCGAGAAAGCCACCAGCAACATCTGCACCGCCCAAGTGCTGCTGGCCAACATCGCCAGCATGTACGCCGTTTATCACGGCCCACGCGGCCTGACGCAAATCGCCAACCGCGTGCATCACCTGACTGCAATCTTCGCCAAGGGCCTGAGCCAGCTGGGCCTGAACGTCGAGCAGCAATACTTCTTCGACAGCGTGACTGTGAACACCGGCGCTGATACCGCAGCGCTGCATGCCAAGGCACGCGCCCAGAAGATCAACCTGCGGGAAATCGACGATCAGCGTCTTGGCCTTTCACTGGACGAAACCACCTCGCAAGCATCGGTCGAAGACCTGTGGGCGATCTTTGCCGGTGACGGGCAAACCCTGCCGGACTTCGCAGCACTGGAACAAAGTGTTGAAGCGCGCCTGCCGCAAGCACTGTTGCGCGAGTCGGCCATCCTTAGCCACCCGGTGTTCAACCGCTACCACTCTGAAACCGAGTTGATGCGCTACCTGCGCAAACTGGCCGACAAGGACCTGGCGCTGGATCGCACCATGATCCCGCTGGGCTCGTGCACCATGAAGCTCAACGCAGCCAGCGAAATGATCCCGGTGACCTGGGCTGAGTTCGGCAACCTGCACCCGTTTGCACCTGCGGACCAAAGCGCTGGCTACCAGCAACTGACCGACGAACTGGAAGCGATGCTTTGCGCAGCCACCGGTTACGACTCGATCTCGCTGCAGCCTAACGCGGGCTCTCAAGGTGAATACGCCGGCCTGCTGGCGATCCGTGCCTATCACCAGAGCCGTGGCGACGAGCGCCGCGACATCTGTCTGATCCCCCAATCCGCTCACGGCACCAACCCTGCCACCGCCAACATGGCAGGCATGCGCGTTGTTGTGACGGCGTGCGATTCGCGTGGCAACGTTGACATCGAAGACCTGCGCGCCAAGGCCATCGAGCACCGCGATCATCTGGCCGCGATCATGATCACCTACCCGTCGACCCACGGCGTGTTTGAAGAAGGCATCCGCGAGATCTGCGCCATCGTTCACGATAACGGCGGCCAGGTTTACATCGACGGCGCCAACATGAATGCCATGGTTGGCCTCTGCGCACCGGGCAAGTTCGGCGGCGACGTTTCCCACCTGAACCTGCACAAAACCTTCTGCATCCCTCACGGCGGTGGCGGCCCGGGCGTTGGCCCTATTGGCGTCAAGTCGCACCTGACCCCGTTCCTGCCGGGCCACGCGACCATGGCCCGCAAGGAAGGCGCAGTCTGCGCAGCACCGTTCGGCAGCGCGAGCATCCTGCCAATCACCTGGATGTACATCAGCATGATGGGCGGCGAAGGCCTGAAACGCGCCTCGCAACTGGCGATCCTCAACGCCAACTACATTTCTCGCCGCCTTGAAGAACACTACCCGGTGCTCTACACCGGCAGCAGCGGTCTGGTGGCTCACGAATGCATCCTTGACCTGCGTCCGCTGAAAGAAACCAGCGGCATCAGCGTTGATGACGTCGCCAAGCGCCTGATCGACTTTGGCTTCCACGCACCGACCATGTCGTTCCCGGTTGCTGGTACCTTGATGATCGAGCCGACCGAAAGCGAATCCAGAGAAGAACTGGACCGCTTCTGCGACGCCATGATCAAGATCCGCGAAGAGATCCGCGCAGTGGAAAGCGGCGTACTGGACAAGGAAGACAACCCGCTGAAAAACGCCCCGCACACTGCGGCGGAAATCGTCGGCGAATGGACCCATCCTTACAGCCGCGAGCAAGCGGTGTATCCAGTTGAGTCCTTGATCGATGGCAAATACTGGCCACCGGTTGGCCGCGTCGACAACGTGTTTGGCGACCGCAACCTGATCTGTGCCTGCCCGTCCATCGAGAGCTATCAAGAGGCGTGATCGAGCCACCGAGATAATATCGGGTCTGTTGAATGACGGACCTGTGGGAGCGAATTCATTCGCGAATGCGGTATTTCAATCGACGGATATGCGTCGGATGTACCGGCCTCTTCGCGAATGAATTCGCTCCCACGGGCTGACCTCCTCAGTTCCGTCATGACCTCGGCCCCGATCCATCTGAACACTCAAGGAATCGATCATGACCGAACAACTGCTCACCACCCCGCTCCACGCCCTGCACCGTGAACTGGGTGCCAAAATGGTGCCTTTCGCGGGCTACGACATGCCGGTGCAATACCCGGCTGGCGTGATGAAAGAACACCTGCACACCCGGGAAAAAGCCGGGTTGTTTGATGTGTCGCACATGGGCCAGATTCGCCTGAGCGGTGCCGATGCCGCCAAGGCACTGGAAGCTCTGGTGCCGGTGGACATCATCGACCTGCCCGTCGGCATGCAGCGTTACGCAATGTTCACCAACAACACCGGCGGCATCCTTGACGATCTGATGGTCGCCAATCTCGGCAATGACCAACTGATGCTGGTGGTCAACGCTGCCTGCAAGAACGACGACCTTGCCCACCTGCAGAAACATCTGGGTGAGCATTGTGAAATCCAGCCCCTGTTTGAAGAGCGCGCCCTGCTCGCCCTTCAGGGTCCGCAGGCAGTAACCGTGCTGGCGCGTCTGGCGCCGGAAGTCGCAAAAATGACCTTCATGCAGTTCGCCAGCGTGCAGTTGCTGGGCGTGGACTGCTACGTCAGCCGCTCGGGCTACACTGGCGAAGACGGCTACGAGATTTCTGTACCGGCCGATCAGGCTGAAACCCTGGCCCGGCGCTTGCTGGATGAACCGGAAGTGGCCCCGATTGGCCTGGGTGCGCGCGACTCGCTGCGTCTGGAAGCAGGCTTGTGCCTTTACGGCCACGACATGAACACCGAGACAACCCCCATTGAAGCCAGCCTGCTGTGGGCTATTTCCAAAGTTCGCCGCGCTGATGGCGCTCGTGCCGGCGGCTTCCCCGGTGCCCAGCAGATCTTTGCTCAACAACAGACCGCCCCAGCCCGCAAACGCGTTGGCCTGTTGCCACAGGAACGCACGCCTGTGCGCGAAGGCACAGATATTGTCGATGCCCACGGCAACTCGATTGGCACCGTATGCAGCGGCGGCTTCGGCCCCAGCCTTGGCGGTCCTTTGGCGATGGGTTATTTGAACAGCGCGTTTACCGCACTGGACACTCAAGTCTGGGCGGTAGTGCGCGGCAAGCAAGTACCGATGCTGGTCAGCAAAATGCCTTTCGTTGCACAACGCTACTATCGCGGGTAAGTGCCAGTCGCGGCTGATTAACGGCGTCAAAAAAATACGGCGGCTAACGCCTATATCAGCCGCTTGTATTACACGCACTAAACAGCAGCGTAATAGCCAAAACAGCGCACTCGAAGAGTGCGCCTAACAGTAAAAAACTATCGATTCCTGATAACTGGTAAATATTTTAAAACGCCGCGAAACCGCCTGAATCCGGGCACCAGACAGGGGCTTGTGTTTGTAATAAGAGTTAGCGTAGAGTTTCTCAACTGTGTTTGCATGGGTCGCTGAATCGGGACCTGGGCAGTAGCGCCAAGTTTGCTACAACCCGCTCTACGCTTCTTAATTCCTGCAACCAGCCCAGTACTCTTTCATGTGAAAGAGGCTGTCATCAATTCAAGTTCCAGGGAATAAGAAAATGGCTGAACGTCAGAGCGGTACCGTCAAGTGGTTTAACGACGAGAAAGGTTTTGGTTTTATCACTCCAGAAAGCGGTCCGGATCTGTTTGTGCACTTCCGCGCTATTCAGGGCAACGGCTTCAAGAGCCTGAAAGAAGGTCAGAAAGTGACTTTCGTTGCGGTGCAAGGCCAGAAAGGTATGCAGGCTGACGAAGTTCAAGCCGAAGCGTAAGCCTTGGAACATGAAAAGCCCCCTGGTATTGATATCAGGGGGCTTTTTTGTGGGCGCGAGTCAGTAACATGCACGCTTTCGATGATTGAGAACCGCTGCCATGTCCCGACACCTGCTTAGCCCGCAAGGTGACTTCCCGCCCGCGAGCCTGGGCCGTCGCCTTGCTGCGATTTTCTACGACGCGCTGCTGTGCTTTGCTCTGCTGCTGGTCACAGCCTTTATCTACAAGCTGGTGTTGATGGCGTTCATTGGCGAGGCCCGACTGAAGGCGATGTCGGAATCGGGCTCGCTGGACGGCGACCCATTCCTGTCTACGATTTTGCTGCTGGTGATATTTGGTTTCTTCGCGAAATTCTGGACTCACTCAGGGCAAACGCTGGGCATGCAGGTGTGGGGCATCCGCGTGCAGAACGCCGATGGAAGCGGAATCAGTCTGCTGCAAGCGCTGCTGCGCTTCATGGTGTCCATCGCATCGTGGCTGTGTTTAGGGCTGGGGTTTATCTGGGCGTTGTTTGATAAGCGGAATCGTAGCTGGCATGACCTGTATTCCAATAGCCAGTTGGTGCGGGTGCCGAAGAAGCGGTAGAACAGCTCATCTTTGCGGGTGGGTGGTCGTACCATTAATGCGTTGCCTGATACATCGTCATCGCGGGCAAGCGCGCTCCTACAGTTGAATCACGATCTTATGTAGGAGCGCGCTTGCCCGCGATAGCTGTAGTAAGTTCGCCACGGTACTTAACTGCACACACAAAAAAGCCGACACGAAGTCGGCTTTTTCACAGTTGCGAACCTTACCCGGCCCTGCGCAACAACAGCACCCCGGCCAATGCACAGACACCCGCAGGCACCAGCACTGCAAACAACGGCGAGAAGCCAAACACAAGGCTCGATGGCCCCAGCAGGTCCTGCACGATGCGGAAGGTGAAACCCACCAGCACGCCGGTAAACACCCGCTGGCCCAGCGTCACGGAGCGCAGCGGACCGAAGATGAAGGAAATCGCCATCAACACCAACGCGACCGTTACCAGCGGCTGCAGAACCTTGGTCCAGAACGCCAGCCAGTAACGGCCATTGCTCAGGCCTTGATCGGCCAGGTAGTGCGCGTATTGCCACAAACCGGTGATCGACAGCGAGTCAGGCGGCATGACGACCGTGCTGAGCAACTGCGGACTCAGCGCAACGTCCCAACGCTCGTCAGCGGTCTTGATCACCTCGGTGCTGCCATCGCGGAAGAAGGTGGTGGAGATGTCGTTCAGCGACCAGTGATCTTCGTTGAACTTGGCCTGTCTGGCGAAGCTGGCGCTGAGCATATGACGCTCATTGTCGAAACGATATCGTGTCACGCCGTACAGAATG
The DNA here is from genome assembly GCF_032582135.1 of Pseudomonas syringae group sp. J309-1. Lineage (NCBI taxonomy): Bacteria > Pseudomonadati > Pseudomonadota > Gammaproteobacteria > Pseudomonadales > Pseudomonadaceae > Pseudomonas > Pseudomonas syringae group sp. J309-1. Next base: position 11,377 of record NZ_JAWHNU010000043.1, read on the forward strand.
CCGTTAGGTTGCACTGAGTTGATGTGAATGAACTCATCGCCCTGACGGTGCCACATACCGTGGCGTGCACTTTGCGCATCACCACTGCCCTGCGCCAGAGAACGGTTGGCCTGAGCCTGGTTCTCGGCTGCGGGAGCTACGTATTCGCCGATCAGTACACCGGCAATCATCAGCACCAGCATTGGTTTCATGACCGCCCAGACGATACGGCCGATAGACACGCCAGCGGCACGCATGATCGTCAGTTCGCTGCTGCTGGCCAGGCTGCCCAGGCCGATCAGGCAGCCAATCAGCGCCGCCATTGGCAGCATTTCATACACACGCCGTGGCGCAGTCATCAATACGAAGCTGCTGGCATCCAGCAAGGTGTAGCTGTCGCTGATGTCACCCATTTCATCGATAAAGGCGAACAACGACGCCAGACCGAGAATGATCCCGAGAACCGCCAGGATGGCAACGAAAACGCTTTTGCCAATGTAACGATCGAGCTTAACCATGAGCCACCTCCGACGCGCTGCGGCGACTCGCCATCTTCAAGCGCAGCGGCTCCCAGTACAAAAGCCCAAGGCCGATCAACAGAAACAGCACATGCACCCACCAGATTCCCAGCGCCATTGGCAGCTTGCCTTTCTCCAGTGCACCGCGCACCGCGATCAGCATGGTCAGGTAAGCCATATAGAGAAGGATTGCAGGCAGCAGCTTCAGATAACGACCCTGACGCGGGTTGACGCGGGACAGTGGCACTGCCATCAAGGTCACGATGAACACCAGAATCGGCAGCGAGATACGCCACTGCAGTTCGGCTTTATTGCGCAAGACATCGCTGCCGAACAGGTCGGAGGTCGGAATGGCTTCGCGGTCAGTGATCTCGTCGCTGATGTCCGGCTTGGGCAGCATCGCGCCATAAGTGTCGTACTTGATCGCCCGATAATTGGCCTCACCCGGATTGCCGTCATAACGATAGCCGTTCTCCAGGATCAGGAAGCGGTTGCCGTCCGGCTTGATCTCCTGGTGGCCTTTTTCTGCCACCAGAACGGTAATCCCGCGGTCCTTGCTCTTGTCGGAGGAGACGCGCTTTTCCGAAATGAACACGCCGCCCAGATTCGAACGGTCTTCGGAAAGCTCCTGGGTATAAGTGACGCGAGTACCATCGCGCAGCGCCTGGAAGCGGCCTGGCACTAACGTATCGAATTCGGTCATCGCGTCCTGCTTGTTAATAAGCAGGGAGAACTGGGTCGCGCCTTGCGGTGCCAGGCTGAAACTCAGCCAGGCAACCAGCAGCGCCACCACGGTCGCTGGCGCCATGGTCATCCACAGCAAACGCTGCTGGCTCATGCCGGTCGCGGCAAGAACAGTCATTTCGCTTTCAAGGTAAAGCCGACCGTAAGCCAGCAGAATCCCCAGAAACAGACCCAGCGGCAGGATCAATTGCAGGAAGCCGGGCATACGAAAGCCCATGATCATGAACAGGACGCCCGGATCCAGCGCCCCGGACGCAGCCTGCGCGAGGTACTTGATGAAGCGTCCGCTCATGATGATTACCAACAACACGGCGCTCACAGCGCTCAGGGTAACCAGCACTTCTCGGGACAGATAACGAAAGACGATCAAACCAGACACTCCAGGGTCGCCAGGCTCAGGCAGCCAGACAAGAAAAGGTACTAGCAGTGGCGGCAGATTCAACACAGGTCTGCCAAAAAATATGCGGCATTATCCTGTGAATGAGGTCCTCTGTCACTGCGTGCTCCGGATAGTTCTCTCGGAAACGTCCTGCACAGAGCCACATTCACATGTTTTCCGGGGTTGTCAGCGATCCCGTGGCGGGGTCAAACTGCGGGCCTTGTCGTTGGCATGTTGATGCGAAACACCCGCTCCCTGCCGCGCACGTCATTCATTTCGCGATAGCTCATCGTTTATTCGGGGACCCCGACATGGAATTGGTTGTTAAAAGCGTAAGTCCAGAAACCTTGAAAACCGCGACCCTGGTCGTCGCCGTAGGCGAAGGCCGCGCGCTCAGCGACGCTGCAAAAACCGTAGACGCGCTCAGCGGCGGCGCCATCAGTGCAGTGCTCAAACGTGGTGACCTGGCAGGAAAGGTGGCTCAAACCCTGCTCCTGCACAACCTGCCCAATTTGAAAGCCGAGCGCGTTTTGCTGGTCGGTACCGGTAAAGAAGCAGAATTGTCTGACCGTCAATTCAAGAAAGTCATCAGCGCCGTGCTGTCGACTCTTAAAGGTTTGGGCGGCAGCGACGCAGCCATTGCGCTGGATCAGGTCGTCGTCAAAAACCGTGATACCTATGGCAAGGCACGTCTGCTGGTAGAAACCCTCGCCGACGGCGAATATGTTTTCGATCGTTTCAAGAGCAAGAAAGCCGAAGCCAAAGCGCTGAAAAAGGTCACCTTGCTGACCGACAAGATCAGCGTCGCCGATGTAGAGCGTGCAGCTACTCACGCACAGGCCATCGCCGCTGGCATGGCGTTCACTCGCGATCTGGGCAACATGCCGCCTAACGTCTGCCACCCGGTTTATCTGGGCGAACAGGCGAAGGCGCTGGGTAAAGCACACAAGAACCTCAAGGTTGAAGTTCACGACGAAAAGAAACTCGCCGAACTGGGCATGGGTTCGTTCCTCGCCGTGGCACAGGGCAGCGCTCAGCCGCCACGCCTGATCGTGATGAACTACTCCGGCGGCAAGAAAAGCGAAAAGCCTTTCGTGCTGGTCGGTAAAGGCATCACTTTTGATACCGGCGGCATCAGCATCAAGCCTGCTGCGGGTATGGACGAGATGAAGTTCGACATGTGTGGCGCTGCCAGCGTGTTCGGCACCCTGCGCGCCGTGCTGGAACTGCAACTGCCGATCAATCTGGTGTGCGTCATCGCCGCCGCGGAAAACATGCCGAGCGGCACCGCGACACGTCCAGGCGATATCGTCACCACCATGAGTGGCCAGACCGTGGAAATCCTCAACACTGACGCCGAAGGCCGTCTGGTGCTGTGTGATGCGTTGACCTACGCCGAACGCTTCAAGCCTCAGGCCGTGATCGACATCGCCACCCTGACCGGCGCTTGCGTTGTAGCATTGGGCGGTCATACGTCTGGCCTGCTGGGCAACAACGACGCGCTGATCAATCAGTTGCTCGACGCTGGCAAATTTGCCGACGACCGTGCATGGCAGTTGCCGTTGTTCGACGAATATCAGGAACAACTGGACAGCCCGTTCGCCGACATCGCCAACATTGGCGGCCCGAAAGGCGGCACCATCACCGCAGCCTGCTTCCTGTCGCGCTTCACCAAAACCTACGACTGGGCGCACCTGGACATCGCTGGCACAGCCTGGCTGAGCGGCGGCAAGGACAAGGGCGCCACCGGCCGTCCTGTGCCTTTGTTGACTCAATACCTGCTCGACCGCGCTGGCGCGTAAGGCACACGGGGCGGTCCGCACGGTGTCACTGACACCGTGTGTTCACGCAACAACGCTACCTCTGTAGGAGCTGCCGAAGGCTGCGATGGCGGTGTGTCAGGGCAAACGCTTTCGCAGCCTACGGCAGCTCCTACAAAAAATGCATTTCAACTCGGTAAACTGCATTTTGGTTGTTCAGAGACAAGTGCCCCGCGACCTGGAACCTTACATGACACAAGTCGATTTCTACATTCTCCCCAGCCCCGATCCTTCGGCACGTCTGGACTTCGCCTGCAAGCTCACGGAGAAAGCCTGGCGCATGGGCCATCGGATTTACCTGCATTGCAGCGATGCCGCGCAGCGTGAAGATCTGGATGCCCGGTTATGGCGTTTCAAAGGCGAAACTTTTATTCCCCACGGTGACGCTGAAGACGATCAGGTCGCGCCAGTGGTGCTGGGCCTGGGAGAAGACCCGGGGCAACATCAGGATCTGCTGGTCAATCTGGACCTGCGCATCCCCGATTTTTTCAAACGTTTCGCCCGAGTGGCGGAAATAGTGGTGGAAGACCCCGCCATACGACTGGCCGCACGAGAGAGTTTTCGTTTCTATCGTGAACAGGGCTATCCTCTGCAAGATCACCGACTACAGCGGCTTTGAGCACACGATGGATAATTCAAACCCTCTGAAAAACTCCGCCCATTTGCTGGACGACCTCGAGTCGATCCGCCAACTGCTCGGCGATGATTCACAGCAACCGCCCACTCATGGCGAAGGGCAGATCCCTTTGCTGTTCGATGTGGTGGGCGCAAAACCGGCACTGCACCAGGAACTGGATTTCGGCGATGAAGATGAGGCCGATATCCTAACCCTGACACCTGAGCCTGTTGCACAACCTGTCGAGCCGCCAGCGACTGTTGCTCCGGCGCAAGCAAGATCAAAAGAAGATGCTCTGTTGCATCTGGACTCTGAGCTGCGCGCCGCTGCCCAACTGATCATGCAAGACGTCATCGACGACTTCGCGCCGCATATCGAGACCGAAATCAAACGCCGTCTTGAAGCGCGGATGGAACGGCTGCTGAGCCAGTATCAGAATTAAATAACCACGGCGGTGCCTGGACTGACGCATTCGCGAATGAATTCGCTCCCACAGGGCTCACCGCAGTTACCTGTGCAGGCTGTGTGAAAACCTCACGAGCCAATTAGCTGGCTAAAAAACGCTCAAAAAACCGCGCTCCTACGTGAGTTTGAGGTCTGTGACCCACACAAACTTTTAAAGATTTCACGTGAGCGCGCGCAGTTTGTTTTTGTCTGAGGGTTTTCACACAGTCTGTGTGGGAGCGAATTCATTCGCGAAAAAAGCCTTAACAGTCGAAATTTCAGTATCTGATTCACACATAACCCAATTTTGCGGCACCCATCATCGCCCCGCTCTACGCCCAGCCGTTCATCCCCGCTATACTTGTCGGCTTTCCTGAATTACAGCAATAGGTTCCCGCCGCGCATGGACAAGACCTACCAGCCGCACGCTATTGAAACTTCCTGGTATCAAACCTGGGAATCCGAGAATTACTTCGCCCCACAAGGCGCGGGTGACTCGTACACCATCATGATCCCGCCGCCGAACGTCACCGGCAGCCTGCACATGGGCCATGGTTTCAATAACGCGATCATGGATGCCTTGATCCGTTTCCGCCGCATGCAGGGTCGCAACACCCTATGGCAACCGGGCACCGACCACGCCGGTATCGCCACGCAAATGCTGGTAGAGCGTCAGATCGAAGCGCAAGGCCTGAACCGTCACGATCTGGGCCGCGATAAATTCCTGGAGAAAATCTGGGAATGGAAAGATCAGTCCGGCGGCAACATCAGCCGTCAGATCCGCCGCCTGGGCTCGTCCGTTGACTGGAGCCGTGAGCGCTTCACCATGGACGACGGCCTGTCGGACGCGGTTAAAGAAGCTTTCGTACGTCTGCATGAAGATGGTCTGATCTACCGCGGCAAGCGTCTGGTCAACTGGGACACCAAACTGCACACCGCTATTTCCGACCTGGAAGTGGAAAACCACGACGAGAAAGGCTTCCTGTGGAACCTGCGTTATCCACTGGCTGACGGCGCGAAAACCGCTGACGGTCTGGATTACCTGATCGTTGCCACGACTCGCCCGGAAACCATGCTCGGTGATGCCGCCGTCGCCGTTAACCCGGAAGACGAGCGTTACAAAGCGCTGATCGGCAAGTTCGTTGAGCTGCCGCTGGTTGGCCGCCGCATCCCGATCATTGCGGATGAATACTGCGACCCGGAATTCGGCACCGGCTGCGTGAAAATCACCCCGGCCCACGATTTCAACGACTACGAAGTCGGCAAGCGCCACAACCTGCCGCTGCTGAATATCTTCGACAAGAACGCCAGCGTGCTGGCCGCCGCTCAGGTGTTCAACCTCGACGGCACCCTGAACGAAACCGTAGACGGTACCCTGCCCGCCGAATACGCAGGTCTTGACCGTTTCGAAGCGCGCAAGCAGATCGTTGCGGCATTCGACGCCGCCGGCCTGCTGGTCAGCGTCGACGATCACGCCCTGAAAGTCCCGAAAGGCGACCGCTCCGGCACCATCATCGAGCCGTGGCTGACTGACCAGTGGTACGTGTCTACCAAGCCTTTGGCTGAACCGGCTATCGCTGCAGTTGAAGACGGCCGCATCGCCTTCGTGCCCAAGCAATACGAAAACATGTACTTCTCGTGGATGCGTGATATCCAGGACTGGTGCATCAGCCGTCAACTCTGGTGGGGCCACCGCATCCCGGCCTGGTACGACGAGTCCGGCAAGGTGTACGTCGGTCGCGATGAAGCCGAAGTACGTGCCAAGAACAACCTGGGCCCCGACGTTGCGCTGCAACAGGACAACGACGTACTCGACACCTGGTTCAGTTCGGGCTTGTGGACCTTCTCTACCCTCGGCTGGCCGGAAAAGACCAAAGCGCTGGAAACCTTCCACTCCACCGACGTACTGGTTACTGGCTTCGACATCATTTTCTTCTGGGTTGCCCGGATGATCATGCTCACCATGCATCTGGTGAAAGACGAAGACGGCACGCCGCAAGTGCCGTTCAAAACCGTTTATGTGCACGGCCTGGTACGCGATGGTCAGGGCCAGAAGATGTCCAAGTCCAAGGGCAACGTCCTCGACCCGCTGGACATCATCGACGGCATCGAGCTGGAAGACCTGGTGCAGAAACGCACCTCCGGCATGATGCAGCCGAAACTGGCGAAGAAAATTGAAAAGCAGACTCGCGACGAGTTCGCTGACGGTATCGCCAGCTACGGCACCGACGCCCTGCGCTTCACCTTCTGCTCGCTGGCGTCTACCGGTCGCGACATCAAGTTCGACATGGGCCGCGTTGAGGGCTATCGCAACTTCTGCAACAAGATCTGGAACGCCGCACGCTACGTGCTGGACAAAGGCGAAGACTGTGGCCAGAACGGCGAAGAAGTCGAACTGTCCCTGGCTGATCGCTGGATCATCTCGCAATTGCAGCGCACCGAAGCCGAAGTAACCCGTCAACTGGATCAATTCCGTTTCGACCTCGCGGCTCAGGCGCTGTACGAGTTCATCTGGAACCAGTATTGCGACTGGTATCTGGAACTGTCCAAGCCGGTGCTGTGGGACGAGAATGCCCCGGTTGAACGTCAGCGCGGCACCCGCCGTACGCTGGTTCGCGTGCTGGAAGTTGCGCTGCGTCTGGCGCATCCGTTCATGCCGTTCATCACCGAAGAAATCTGGCAGCGCCTCGCGCCGCTGGCCGGTGCAGAAGGCAAAACCATCATGCTGCAGCCTTGGCCAGTGGCCAATGAAGCGCGCATCGATCAAGCCGCCGAAGACGACATCGAATGGCTCAAGGGCCTGATGCTCGCCACCCGTAACATCCGTGGCGAAATGAACATCGGTCCGGGCAAGCCGTTGCAACTGTTCCTCAAGAACGTCAACGCCGAAGACCTGCGTCGCCTGCAGGAGAACGATTACCTGCTGAAGAAACTGGCCAAGCTGGAATCCATCACCGTACTGGAAGCAGGCGCAGAAGCACCGCTGTCGGCTACCGGTCTGGTGGGTGAAATGGAAGTGCTGGTGCCAATGGCAGGTCTGATCGACAAAGACGCCGAGCTGGCGCGTCTGGACAAGGAAATCCTGCGCCTGCAAGGCGAAGTGCAACGGGTGGGCGGCAAGCTGTCCAACGCTGCCTTCGTTGACAAGGCACCGCCTGAGGTCATCGCCAAGGAACGCGCGAAGATGGCCGAGGCCGAACAGGCCTTGGGCAAGCTGGCTGAGCAGCATGCGCGGATTGCGAGCTTGTAAATAAAACAGTCAGCCAGCCTTCCCCAAGGCTGGCCGACAACAACGAACCCTGTAGGAGCGCCACCCCGGTCACTCCTACAGGGTTTTGTGCTCTCTCCAGAATTGAATTGGTCATGACTACTCCAGACAAGCCAAAACCACCCCGCAAAAAGCACAAACCGGCGCAGCCAGGCAAACCTGCCGAGCCCCGTGAAAAAGCTACTTTGCACCCACGCAATCGCCATCAAGGCCATTACGATTTTCCCAAGCTGATCAAAAGCAGCCCGGAGCTGGGGCAGTTTTTGATCACCAATCCGTATGGCAAGGAAAGCATCGACTTCGCCAACCCGTCCGCTGTACGCGTGTTCAACCGGGCGCTGCTCAAGTCGTTTTACGGCATCGCCCACTGGGATATCCCGGCCGACTATCTGTGCCCGCCGATTCCGGGCCGCGCCGACTATCTGCACTTCCTCGCGGACCTGCTGGCTGAGCGCAACGAAGGCGTCATCCCGCGTGGCGCCTCGATCAAGGCACTGGACGTCGGCACAGGCGCCAACTGCGTCTATCCACTGATCGGTCATAGCGACTATGGCTGGCAGTTCCTGGGCTCGGAAATCGACACCACCGCCGTTGCAGCTGCCACCGCGATCATCAAGTCCAACAACCTGAGCAAAGCCATCAGCCTGCGTCAGCAAACCAATCGCAATCAGATCCTGCTGGGCCTGCTGAGCGACGATGAACGCTTCGACGTGAGCCTCTGCAACCCGCCCTTCCACTCGTCTCTGGAGGAAGCACAGCGCGGCAGCCAGCGTAAATGGCGGGCGTTAGGCAAGGCGGACCCGAAACGAAAACTTCCGGTACTCAACTTCGGCGGTCAGTCGCAGGAGTTGTGGTGTGAGGGCGGCGAAATCGGCTTCGTCACTCAACTGATCAAAGAAAGCACCCAATCAGCTAAACAGGTGTTGTGGTTCAGCACCCTGGTTTCAAAGGCGTCCAACCTGCCAATGATTCAAAGCACACTGAAAAAAGCAGGAGTGTTTGAAAGCCAGGTGATCGAGATGGGCCAGGGCCAGAAGCAAAGCCGCTTCGTGGCGTGGACCTTTCATGACAAGGCCAAACAGGAAGCGTGGCGGCTGGAGCGCTGGGTGTAAAGAAACTGAGCCTGCTGTAACGCAATCCCCTGTAGGAGCTAACTTGTTGGCGAAGCGGAATTTCTGACGATGCGGGTCCGACGTCTCGCCAACAAGTTGGCTCCTACAGGGTCATCCGTTTGCTTAGCGACAGCGTGGTGTCAGGGACACCGGGGCATCTCCCATAGGAATGCATTCCAACATTGGCAAATGTGACCCACAAAAAAGCCGTGCCCGGTTAACCGGTGCACGGCTTTTTCAACAGCAAGCGTGTGCTTACTTGTTGATCGAGTCGTTCAGCACTTTAGCTGGTACGAACTTGATGACTTTCTTGGCAGCGATTTCGATGGCAGCGCCAGTCGAAGGGTTGCGGCCAGTGCGAGCTGGACGCTCGGCTACTTTCAGTTTGCCGATGCCCGGCAGAGTGATTTCAGCGCCGTTTTCCAGTTGGTCGGCAACAATTTGGCCCAATTGCTCAAGAGCATTACGCGCGGTGGTTTTTGGCGCGTCGATAGCTTCTGCGATATCGGCGATCAATTGGTCTTTAGTCAGAGCCATGGTGGTGTTCCTTCCCTATCAAATTCATTTGGATTGCAGAGTGCAGCGTCGGCCTGGAGCCGGATCATGAACCCGACCCTCCAGTAGCAGCCACGATTAATCGCGAAGTGTAGATACTGAAACCGGGCATTGGTTCGGCCCAAACGCACACAAACTGCGGTGCTTGGCGCGCTATGCTGCGCAAGACGGGGCAAAACTAGCACAGAGCCGAGCAAATATCCGCACTAACCTACCCGTTTGGACAGGTTTCTCCCGTTTGAACCGAAAAAAAGCGGTTCGGACACCTCATGAGAGCTAAAACCAAGGGGTTCAGCCTCGTTTCACGTCTCGGGTGCGTTACACTGCGTGCCGTAAATCGAGCAGCGCCGCTCGTCAGTATTCCGCTCACAACCAGCCGAGAAACCCATGCCGATCCGTCATTGCATCGTCCACCTGATCGACAAGAAACCCGACGGCACGCCCGCAGTTCTCCACGCACGCGACTCCGAACTCGCTGAGTCTCAAGCCATCGAGAACATGCTGGCCGACCTCAACGAAAGCTATAACGCCAAACAGGGCAAGGCTTGGGGATTCTTCCACGCCGAGTCTGGTGCGCATCCGTTCAGCGGCTGGCTGAAGGAGTACATGGACGGCGGCAAAGATTTCACGGCATTCAGCCGGGTCGCAGTAGAGCACCTGCAAAAGTTGATGGAAGAATCCAACCTGTCCGTCGGCGGCCACGTGCTGTTTGCTCACTATCAACAAGGCATGACGGATTATCTGGTCATCGCCCTGCTGCACCACAGCGAAGGCGTGGCCGTGAGCGAAACCCTCGACGTGACCCCGTCCCGCCATCTGGACCTTGGTCAACTGCACCTTGCGGCGCGGATCAACGTGTCCGAATGGCAGAACAACAAGATGTCCAAGCAGTACATCTCGTTCATCAAGGGCAAGAACGGCAAGAAGGTCTCGGAATACTTCCGCGACTTCATCGGTTGCCAGGAAGGCGTCGACGGCCCTGGCGAAACCCGCACCCTGCTCAAGGCCTTCAGCGACTTCGTCGAAAGCGAGGACCTGCCGGAAGATTCCGCCCGGGAGAAAACCAAGACCCTGGTCGACTACGCCAGCAGCCAGAGCAAAATGGGTGAGCCCATGGGCCTGGAAGAACTCTCCGGCCTGATCGACGAAGAGCGCCCACGCGCGTTCTACGATCACATCCGCAACAAGGACTACGGCCTGTCGCCAGAGATCCCTGCGGATAAGCGCACCCTCAACCAGTTCCGCCGCTTCACCGGCCGCGCAGAAGGCCTGTCGATCAGCTTTGAAGCGCACCTGCTGGGCGACAAGATCGAATACGACGAAGCCGCCGGTACGTTGATCATCAAAGGTCTGCCAACGCAACTGACTGATCAGCTCAAGCGCCGCTGAGGACAAACGAGCATGTTGCTACGCACCCTTAAGAAGTTCGCTCTGATCATGCTGGTCGTAGTGATTTATCAGAACTGGGGCAAGATCGAGCACTTCTTCAACCCCTCGGACGCCATCCCTGCGCAGACCCAGGCGCAAGCCCGGGTGGTGATGTACGCGACCGAGTGGTGCGGCTATTGCAAACAGACCCGACGTTTTCTCGACAGCAAGGGAATTCCGTACAAGGAGTACGACATCGAGAAGTCAAACGAAGGCCGCAAGGCTTATGAAGCGCTGGGTGGCCGTGGCATCCCGTTGATAGATGTGAATGGCACCATCATCAGGGGCTTCAGCGAAGAAGCTATATTGGCAGCCTTGAAGTGATCGCGGAGCTCCAAGGCTAGACAACACCCTGTGGGACTCTACATTGGCCTGCTAGCTCACTTCCTGTGGGAGCGAATTTATTCGCGAAGGGGCCGGTACATCCACAACCTTGTATCGACTGAAGCACCGCCTTCCCGAATGAATTCGCTCCCACAGGTAGATTCACAGCTGGCTCTCTCAGCCCTTCTCGATTCGAAATCCAAACCGCGGAAAGTGCACTTGCACCACACCCGCCCGCTCTTCTTCACGGCGAAGGATTAACTCTTCGCGACCACTGAAGACTAGCTCGCCTTCAACCGGATCCACGCCGTAATCAACAGCTGAAATGGACACTTGATCACCGGCCTTGAAGCCATTGAGATCAACAAACTGCTCATCCGGCAACGCAGCAGGCGTCGCGTTCAAAGCGATCTCAACCGCCTCAGCCGGGCTCAACTCGCTTGGCGCGCCATGACCGAAGCCCAGAACCCGAGCCAGCCAGGCCGCCACTTCAGGGTAATCATCGACAAACGGCGCAGTCACAGGGGTTTGCTTGAGGAACCACAGGGTATGGGCAACAGAGAAGTCGGCAATCGAAGGTGCGCCAAACAGGAAGTCGCCATTGCGATCAAGTTGCTGCTCCAGCCGGGACATCAGCGTTGGCCATTGGTGTTTGGCCTGCTCGACGGGCAAACGAGTTGCACTGCCGCCCTGGAACAACGCAGCGCGATCAGCGACGAAGGCTTTCACTCCTTCAGGCGGCACTTTGGCGAAACGTACCGCCAGCGACTCAGGCTGGAACACCAGGCTCACGGCGTGCATGAACATTACTGAGTCGGCCCACGCTGCAAAGCTGGCGACCGTGAACTCCTGACCTTCCGGGAAAAACGCAGGCGAGGCTTTTTCCTGTTCCAGACGACGGGCCATCAATGCCGTGTCGCAGTAGATATCAGCGCCGATCTGTAGCACCGGAGTTTTGCGATAACCACCGGTCAGCGCCGTCAGATCGGGTTTTGGCATGATCGAAGGGACAGTGACGGAGCGCCAGGACAGGCCTTTGAACCCCAGCATCAGACGGGCTTTTTCAGCGAACAGCGAGGTGGGGTAATGGTGCAGGATGATGTCGGTCATGGCTGGCTTTCCAACGGTAGGTAAGTCAGCAGCTTAACCGGGTACAGGCAGCGAGCCTACCCGACAACAATGATGGCAAATCATCACAGCGATTGATCGAAACACAGTGTTCTGGAGCTGCCGAAGGCTGCGAATGGCGGCGCGCCAGACAAACCGACATCTTCGCCGTCGTAACCTCCGACAAAGCGTACAAGAGCGAGGTGTGCCTGAAAGAATACAGAACCCAGTGGGAGCGAATTCATTCGCGAAAGCGATATTCCACACGATGCATAAGCTGCGGATGTACCGGCCTCTTCGCGAATGAATTCGCTCCCACGGGAATTGTGTTCGCAGCCCAGCATAGAGGTCCGCTATTTAACGCGGGGCAGCGTGGTGCAATACCCCGCCGCCAGACACTCCTTCGCACTCTTCCTCAATTTCTTGATCAACCGCTCCTGGCGCAACGCCTCCCCCTTGCTCACACACTGCTCAACATAAACAAGTGCCACCGCCGGGCTGGAATAAAAGTAGCGTGCACCTTTGCCACTCTGATGGGCCGCAAAACGGCGCTGCGGATCGTCGCTGATGCCGCAGTACAACGAGCCGTTTTCAGCGCGCACCAAGTACACGAACCAAGGTTTGCTGACCGCTGGTTCGGGTGTCTCGTTGACGGATGAGGACAAGGCTTCAGGCATGGCAACAGATCAAATGGTGCGAAAGCCGCGATTCTATCAGAGGCTTAACGTCCGGCCTGAAACGCCTTCAGGCCCTTCTGCGCCTGAGCGCGGATAGCGTTCTGTACAAACGGCGTCCAGCCGAGCAACACGCCTTTGGTGCCCAAGGCCTGTCGAGACCAGCGCCACAGGTCGAATTGATCGTGATGCTCCGCGATCTTGCCGTCGCGAAACACGAAGCGCGCCTGAATGTCGTTGACCACGGTGTTGCCGGTCTGACTAAACAGATACGTGGCAATCCAGTGCGCTGCGCCGCTGCGTTCATCAGCGCGGACGCTATCGAAGGTCAGGGAAAAGTCCTTGGCCCGCGAGGTAAGCATGCGCCACATGTCGCAAGCCTGCTGGCCGCGCAACTCGCCAAAGACTGGATCGCTGAACAGCACGTCATCGGTGTAACACGCAGCCATCGCCTCGGCATCCAGGCGATTGAAGGCCTCGTAAAAGCGGGTAATCAGCGCGTTATTGATCAGGCGTTTGTCTTCGTCGCTCATGCATGCAGGTCCGTTGGAGCAAAAGGTGCCTGCACGATAAGCGGCAATCGCTGGTTTTGCCATGGGCATAAGCGAGACAAATGCCTGGAGTCAGACTTTTTCGCTACTCACCTGCACATAAAGCGCTCGTCCGGCACCAAGCCCCGCAATGATCGCCGACAAGCCGAGCACCGCGAAGATCCAGCCGATGGAATCCCAACCACCGGTAACGTCATGCACGACGCCTACGGCAAAGGGGCCAATGGAAGCGATGGTATAACCAATGCCCTGGACCATGCCCGACAGGTTCGACGCAACATGGGAGTCCCTGGACCGCAGCACGATCAGCGTCAACGCGATACTGAAGGCACCACCCTGCCCCAACCCCAGCAAAATAGCCCAGCCCCACAGGCTATCGATGGGCGCATACAAACACCCAAATAATCCGGCCAGCGACATGGACATGACCACCAGCACGCCCAGGCGTTGATCCTTGCCGCGAGTCGCCAGCCAAGGCGCGGTCAATGCGCTGATCAACTGGACCATGATCGACCCGGACATCATTAACCCCGCATCCGTCGGGCTCATGCCCCGGCCGATCAACACCGAAGGCAACCAGCCAAACACGATATAAGCCAGCGAAGACTGCAGCCCCATGTAAAGGGTGACTTGCCAGGCCAGGCGATCGCGCAACAGGCCACGCACGCGATAAGTCACTTGATTCACATCGTGCTTTTGCCGTGCCTGGGGCCACCAGATGAGTGCCGCCAACAATGCTGGAATCATCCAGAAGCCCAGGCCGATGGTCCAGTCATCGCCGAAATATTGAGTCAGCGGTACCGTCGAACCAGCCGCCAAGGCTGCGCCCAGACACAAGGCCATGGTGTAGACGCCGGTCATCGTACCGGCCTGTTTGGGGAAGTCGCGTTTAACGATACCCGGCAGCAGCACGCCAATCACACCGATGCTCGCGCCAGCCAGAACACTGCCCGCAAACAACCCGACCTCACCGAACAGGCTACGCAACAAGATACCGGCGGCCAGGGTCAGTAAAATCCCCAACACCACCTGCTCACTGCCAAAGCGCCGCGCCAATCGCGGGGCCAGCGGCGCGAACAACCCAAGACACAACACCGGCAGAGTGGTCAGCAGCCCCGCCGAAGCGGATGAGAGCCCCAGGCTGCTGGAAACACTGCTGAGCAGCGGTGCCATACTCGCCAGCGCCGGACGCAGGTTAAGCGCCACCAGCACCAGCCCGAGCAGCAACAGCCACGGCCGATCAATTACAGAAGAAGGATGTTGTGGGGTAGAGCTCGCCGATGGCGCCTTGGTCGTCATTGTTTTCTCAGGGCAGGTAGTGAAGCGGCGCAGAGCGCCAAAAAGGTGCATCGTGTTGGAGAACAGCAACGAATACAAGTTTCGCTCGGATTGAATACAGCCCTGAACTGAAATGCGATCTCCTGTGAGATGTCTCTGACACAGCACTATGGAGCGCTAAACAGAGAACCTGTGGGAGCGAGGCTTGCCCGCGATATGGGCGATAAGGTGTCAAGCCTTACAATGAGTTATCGTTCATCGTCGGAATGCCGCCCAGACCAAGCCCAGCTCCCACAGATTTGCGCGCCACTGGAAACATCATCAGCCCTGCTTCTGCCCTGAAGCCACTTGCCGCAACACATTTGCCAGACCTGATCCCTTCCCCCTGCCAGACCTTTCCGAGAAACTTGTCCCTCGCTTGCGCCTGCAAATCCGTCTCACCAGGCTGCCTCCGTCGCTGCACATCAGCGATCGGGTTTAGTAGCCCGGACCAATAGGCGCACAGGTGTTCACCTTTACGGTGGCTGTGCGCAGGGCACCTTCGGGTGCGCCGGTTTTCCTATTGTCCGGTCTACTAACCTGCTGCACAGCCGCCCCCTTTCGATTGCCTATGAATCCGCCGACCAACTGAGTGGCAACAAACGTGACCTGGTGTTTTCGGTGGTGCACTTGATTGATATGGCCCGTGGGACGGTGGAGAAATCCCTGCTCAATAACGAGAATCCCTTGTAGGAGCTGCCGAAGGCTGCGATCGCGGTCTGCCTGAAACAACCCTTTCGCAGCCTTCGGCAGCTCCTACAAGAATCCACAATCGCGCAAAGCCCTTCAACAATCACAGAAACGCCCTACATAACCCTGAATCTCCCATCCATAAACTGATCGCCCATTTATTTCAGGCGATCACTCCATGGCTCACCCCATCTACATGACCATCAAGGGCAAGGAACAGGGCGATATCTCCGCAGGCTGTTCGACCCCGGAGTCCATGGGTAATAAATGCCAGGAAGCACACCTGAACGAAATCATGGTGCTGTCCTACACGCACCAGATGGCCAACGTCGCGAACATCGACCGCGCCACGCACATGCCCGTCGTCATTACCAAGAACATCGACAAGTCCTCGCCTTTATTGGCCCAAGCCTTGGCGCAACGGGAATCCATTACCTGCAAGATCGATTTCTATCGCACCACACCCAATGGCAGTCAGGAGAAGTTCTACACCGTCGAGATCACGGAAGCCGTCATCGAAAATCTGATTGTCCAGACGCCTCACGTCACCCTCGATAACGACGCCGAACCCCTCGAACAACTCGCCATCCGCTACGGCGACATCAGCTGGACCCACCACGCCGCAGGGACCAGTGGTTATAGCTATTGGGGCGAGTCCTGATGGCAGAACCCAAATCGAACACTTCCGAGAATAAGCAGCTTAAGCAGGCGGCTGTAGCGCTGACGAATCACGCTTGCACGTTGAGCATGCAGCATATTCAAGACGGTATGTTGCGGCTGCAATTTAATAGGGAAGTTTCTTATTACACGCAGGGTATTGTTCGAGATGTTGAGGGTGGCAAAAAAAGCATTCTGGAAGCATTAAAGGCATTCAGAGATAAACATACATTACTGACAAGCCATCAATGGACAGTCCTCTCTCAATCTGTAGGCCTAGTCGCTGGAGGGTTTCAGTTCGCAGGTGGAGTCGCAATATGTACTGCATCAGGTGGAGCCGCATGCGTGGGAGGTGCGTTCATGATTGCGCACGGTATGAACAACATCCACGAGAACACAGTTAACTTATGGGAAGGCAGGTCCGACACAGTGGGCGCAACTAGAATGGTATACCGCAAGGTATCTGAAGGTAAGGGTTACGGAAAAACAGCAGGCGACGTTACTTATGGAGTGATTGACATCGGGACCTCATTATTCGGCGCATTCAGAAACACACTAAAACCAGATGCCTGGAAGCTATTTAATTATATAGACACCGACTATGCGAGCGCTTACAGATTCACATCAAAGTGGGTTCTCGGGTTTGATGCTGCGAGCGGTATTTACACATCTAAAGGCATTCACGACAGCCTAGAGCAAAAAAATGATTGAACTCATTTTATACATTATCTTTTTCGTTATCAGCTCCCTCCTCTTCCTACCTTCAATTTGGGCGAAGCGCGCCTCATCCCGCATCGACTTCACCATTACCTCATATCGTATGTTTTTCACCTACAACGTAGCGTTTATGATCATACACATCGGCATTTCCAGAACAGGAAACATACCACTAACCAACATCAAAGATGCTCCTTTCATCGACTTATTCTCATTCATCATCGCGCTAGCATACGGGTACATGATGGCAAGCCTTCGCAAGCCAGATGAGTACCCAAAAAGCACGCATGTATTCTATAAAGCACTAGACGGAACCAAAAGATCTCTAACCATAGACATAGATCGAATATTTTATTTTTTAAGGCTATCAATTTTTGTCTTATGCGGTGCAGGTTTTTACACAGTAGTCTTTAACTATATTCTTTTAGAGCTAATAAAACTGGAACCCCAGCAGTGGAGGCTAGTTGGGTACGTCACCTACCCCATTTGTGTCGCGCTTGGTATTTGGTTCGTACGTATTCACCATAGAAAACATGGACGCAAATTGTAGATATATCGAAAAACTGGAGAAGCAAGCACCTAAACGTAATGAACAATTAAAACAATGAATGATTTTATATTTAACATACTTTTCGTGATTGGTTGCCTGCTATTCTACTTACCCGCATTATGGGCAAAATTTTCCTTCAGTGGAAAAGACCATACTCAGGCAACATCAGTGGGCGCAGTTATATACAGTATATTTTTGACTTATTTACACTGGCGATTCATCGACAAGGGAGCTTTGCCATTCCTGGGAGTATACGAGCGAGAGCCTATGGGATGGCTGTCGCTGTTTATGATATTGGCACACGCTTATGCGCTCCCTGGTGAAAATAGCGTCAGGTCCTGGATGAGAAAAAAGAAGACATGACTCTATGTCTAAAACAAAGTACCAGACCGATAAGACGGCTGAAGAGATCGGTGAAAACCTCTGAGGTCAGTGCTACCAGACAAACCGCCTCGCGAACAAGTTAGCTCCTACCCGTTGAACAGCAATTCCAGCCTTCCCTGCCATCCATAAAAAAACCCGAACTCAACGTCCGGGTTTCTCAGTCCATCACTCAACCAATCAATGCAGGATCTGGCTCAGGAAAAGACGCGTACGGTCACTCTGTGGATTGTCGAAGAAGTCGTTCGGCGCAGCCTGTTCGACGATTTCGCCTTTGTCCATGAAGATCACGCGGTTGGCCACGGTGCGGGCGAAGCCCATTTCGTGGGTTACGCAGAGCATGGTCATGCCTTCTTCTGCCAGGCCTACCATGGTGTCCAGAACCTCTTTCACCATTTCCGGGTCGAGTGCCGAGGTCGGCTCGTCGAACAGCATGATTTTCGGCTTCATGCACAGGGCACGGGCAATCGCCACACGCTGTTGCTGACCGCCGGAAAGCTGGCCCGGGAATTTATGCGCCTGCTCCGGAATGCGTACGCGCTCCAGGTAGTGCATGGCGATTTCTTCGGCCTTTTTCTTCGGCATCTTGCGGACCCACATCGGGGCCAGTGTGCAGTTCTGCAGAATGGTCAGATGCGGGAACAGGTTGAAGTGCTGGAACACCATGCCGACTTCGCGGCGGATGGTTTCGATCTGCTTCAGGTCCGAGGTCAGTTCGGTGCCATCGACGATGATCTTGCCCTGCTGGTGCTCTTCCAGACGGTTCAGGCAACGAATGGTCGTGGATTTGCCCGAGCCCGAAGGGCCGCACAACACGATACGCTCGCCCTGACGGACGTTCAGATTGATGTCCTTGAGCACGTGGAACTGGCCGTACCACTTGTGGACGCCCTCCATCCGGATCATGCCTTCGGCGCCCAGAGGCTTGGTGATAACTTCACTCATGTCAAAACTCCTAACGCTTGTGGCCTGTGTCCAGCTTACGTTCCAAGTGCATGGAATAGCGGGACATACCGAAACAGAAGATCCAGAACACCAGGGCTGCGAAGACATAGCCCTCGGTGGCCATACCCAACCACGACGGGTCGGCGGTGGCTTGTTTAACGCTGTTGAGCAGGTCGAACAGGCCGATAATGATCACCAGACTGGTGTCTTTGAACAGGGCAATGAAGGTGTTGACGATGCCGGGAATAACCATCTTCAACGCCTGCGGCAGAATCACCAGGCCCATGCTGCGCCAGTAACCGAGGCCCATGGCCGCGGCAGCTTCGTACTGACCTTTAGGGATTGCCTGCATGCCACCCCGAACCACTTCAGCGATGTAGGCCGACTGGAACAGGATCACGCCAATCAACGCCCGCAGCAGCTTGTCGAAGTTCATTCCTTCCGGCATGAACAGCGGCAACATCACCGACGACATGAACAGCACGGTGATCAACGGCACGCCGCGCCAGAACTCGATGAACGTCACACACACCACGCGCACGGCAGGCATGTTGGAACGACGACCCAGGGCCAGCAAAATACCCAGAGGCAACGCACCGGCGATACCGACAGTGGCGATCACCAGCGTCAGCATCAGGCCGCCCCACTGGCTGGTGGCCACGTGGGTCAGACCAAACGCGCCGCCGCTCAGCAGGTAGAAAGCAACAATCGGGTAAACAATCAGGAAGCCGATGGCGTAAATCGCCTTACGCGGAAACTTCGAGATAAACAGCGGTGCCGCACCGATGATTGCCAGAATGGCAGTCAGGTCTACCCTCCAGCGCAGCTCGTTCGGGAAGTAGCCGTACATGAACTGGCCGAAGCGCTGTTGGATAAACACCCAGCACGCGCCGTCCTTGGTGCAGTCAGCCCGTGTGGTACCGATCCAGTTGGCGTCCAGCAAAGCCCAACTGAGGATCGGCGGAACAACCAGGTAAATCAGGTACAGCGAGAACAAGGTCAGCAGCGTGTTGATCCAGCTGGAGAACAGGTTCTGCCGCATCCACGCTACCGGGCCGAATACTTTGCCCGGTGGTGGCATGTCAGGTTTGAAAGTATGAGTAGTCATGCGCGTTTCCTCACCGCTCGATCAGCGCAATGCGCTTGTTGTACCAGTTCATCAGCAGGGAAATGCTGATACTGATCGCCAGGTACACGCTCATGGTGATGGCAATAACTTCGATGGCCTGACCGGTCTGGTTAAGCACGGTACCGGCAAACAAAGAAACCATTTCCGGGTAACCAATAGCGGCCGCCAGCGAGGAGTTCTTCGCCAGGTTCAGGTATTGGCTGGTCAATGGCGGGATGATCACACGCAGTGCCTGCGGGATGATGACCTTGCGTAGGGTCGGCCCAGGGCGCAGACCCAGGGAGCGAGCTGCTTCCGTCTGACCGTGGCTGACCGACTTGATACCCGAACGCACGATTTCCGCGATAAACGCTGCGGTGTAGACCGTCAGGGCCAGGGTCAGGGAGATCAGTTCAGGAATCAGTACCCAGCCGCCAACAAAGTTGAAGCCTTTGAGTTCTGGCACTTCCCAATGCACCGGAGCACCGAAAATCAGCATGCTCAGAGCCGGAATACCCAGAAACAGCGCCAGACCAGCCCAGAACTTGTGGAACGGCTCGCCGGTGGCTTCAAAGCGCTTGTTGGCCCAACGGGTCATCGCCACGATAGCGACGATAGCCACGATGATGCTGGTCACGAATGGCCAGGCACCCTCGGCAGCCACAGCGCTCGGCATGTTCAAACCGCGGCTGCTGATAAAGAACATATCGAAGTAACCGTGTGCTTGTCTCGGACCCGGCAGGGTCAGGAACACAGCGGTGTACCAGAACAGGATCTGCAGCAACGGCGGGATGTTACGGAAGACTTCCACGTAGACAGTTGCCAGCTTGCTGATCATCCAGTTCGGTGACAAGCGTGCAACGCCGATGATGAAGCCCAGGATCGTGGCCAGGAAAATACCGATGACCGACACCAGCAGCGTATTAAGCAAGCCGATGACAAACACCCGGGCATAGCTGTCCGCTTCCGTGTAATCGATCAAATGCTGCGCAATGCCAAACCCGGCACTGCGTTCAAGAAATCCAAAACCCGAGGTAATACCACGGTGCTGGAGGTTGGTCTGGGTGTTGTCGAACATGAACCAGCCCAACGAGACCACCGCCAGTACGGTAATGATCTGAAATAACCACGCGCGCACTTTTGGGTCGCTCAAGGAGAGCTTTTGCTTGGGTGCGACGATTTGCTTTTCCATGAAGTGCCCCAGGAAAAATGAAACAAAACGACGCCCGACAGCCGGTGAAGGCTGTCGGGCGTCGGGTCAATCAACGAATTGGTGGAGCGTACTGGATGCCGCCGGCATTCCACAGAGCGTTCTGGCCGCGCTTGATTTTCAGCGGGGTCGATTCGCCCAGGTTGCGTTCAAACACTTCGCCGTAGTTACCGACTTGTTTGACGATCTGCACTACCCAGTCTTTCGGCAGTTTCAGGTCGGCACCGTAAGCGCCATCAGCACCCAACATACGGGCAACGTCAGGGTTCTTGGTGGACTTGGCTTCAGCTTCAACGTTTTTCGAAGTCACTTTGGCTTCTTCGGCGTTGAGCATTGCGAACAGGGTCCATTTCACAATGGAGAACCACTCTTCGTCGCCTTTACGTACGACTGGGCCCAGTGGCTCTTTCGAGATCACTTCTGGCAGAACCACGTAGTCAGCCGGGCTGGCCAGTTTGCTGCGCTGTGCGTACAGCTGCGACTGGTCGGAAGTCAGTACGTCGCAACGGCCGCCTTCCAGGGACTTGGCGCTTTCGTCAGAGGTGTCGAAAGTGATCGGGGTGTATTTCAGACCGTTCGAACGGAAGTAGTCGGAAACGTTAAGTTCGGTGGTAGTACCAGCCTGGATACAGATGGTTGCGCCATCCAGTTCCTTGGCGCTTTTGACGCCCAGCTTGTTGTTTACCAGGAAGCCGATGCCGTCGTAGTAAGTCACACCGGCGAAAACCAGACCCATGCCCGAATCGCGGGAGCTGGTCCAGGTGGTGTTACGCGACAGAATGTCGATCTCGCCCGATTGCAGCGCGGTGAAACGCTCTTTGGCGTTCAGCTGGCTGAATTTTACTTTGGTGGCGTCACCGAAAACGGCAGCAGCAACAGCGCGGCAGACGTCGGCGTCGATACCGGTGATCTTGCCGGTAGCATCAGGAACGGAGAAACCTGGCAGGCCATCGCTGACGCCGCACTGTACAAAGCCTTTCTTCTGAATGGCGTCCAGTGTTGCGCCTGCCTGAGCAAAACTGCTCACGCCGAGTGCTGCTGCGGCGGCTACTACAGCCAGGGTGGATTTCAACATCTTCATTCAAACCTCCAGTTTTGCTCTTTGTTGTTTAGGCGCTTCAATCCCGTCGCACCCTTGTGAGGCATTGACGACCCGTGCTGGCTTATTTTTGGGTCATCCGACTTTCAGGCCAGTTCATGAGCCGAGCGTGAGGTCATCTCATCGCTCGCCTCATGATCTTAGACGGCCTACAGGATTCAAGCCCCATGATGTTCCTGAACCAATCCGGTACAGGATGAACCGTGCCGTGAATCCTGATGCATGGACTCCGTGCTTGCCCCCGTTGAGTATCGGTAATAGCACAATAGTGTTACCGAACGAGGTAAGCGCTTCACTCCCCGGTTTTTCATAGCAAACGCCGTACCAGCATGGTGGCGATGTCGAATTAGCGACAGGTCAAGAGAAAAACTTGTAACCTTGCGACATCTTCTTTCATTTTTAACAACTCGCGCACCGCATTAACGCACTGCAAAAGAGCGAGCGCACCCGGATAGAGCACTCATGACCAACCCTCTGATTCTCGAACCTGTTAACACTCCAGACGCATGCGTTATCTGGCTGCATGGCCTTGGCGCAGATCGTTATGACTTCATGCCGGTCGCTGAAGCACTTCAGGAATCGCTGCTGACTACCCGCTTCATCCTGCCTCAGGCACCGACCCAGGCCGTGACGATCAACGGCGGCTATGAGATGCCGAGCTGGTACGACATCAGGGCCATGAGCCCCGCCCGCGCTATCGATCACGACCAACTGGAGGTTTCTGCGCAGACCGTTCTGGACCTCATAGAAGGCCAACGCAACAGCGGAATCGACCCGGCGCGGATCTTCCTCGCAGGGTTCTCCCAAGGTGGCGCGGTGGTGCTGCATACCGCTTTCAAGCGCTGGCAGGGTCCATTGGGCGGGGTACTTGCCCTCTCCACTTACGCACCGACATTTGGCGATCAATTACAGCTTTCGGATAGTCAGAAACGCATTCCGGTGTGCTGCTTGCATGGCACATTCGACAACGTGGTCCAGAAATCCATGGGGCTGGCCGCTTATGAGTGTTTGAAGGCTCAAGGCGTAACCGTCACATGGCAGGAATACCCAATGGAACACCAAGTGTTACCGCAGGAGATTTCTGACATTCGTGCCTGGCTGATCGACAAGCTCATCTGATTGGGAGCTTGTAGGGCGCAAATCCCCGGGAGCGGCACGCTGCCTCACGGCAAACGGGACCTGTAGGAGCGCGCTTGCCCGCGATCCGGTCCATCAGTCGATGAATCTATCGCCTATGCTGACGCTATCGCGGGCAAGCGCGCTCGTATAGTAAAAAGCATTCAAAATCAGATAGTTATTTGTTGTTTTATAAGAGCCAGGTTGTTGGTGAGACGCAGGGCCTGCCTGGTCAGAGACTCCGCCCTCCCGGTTAAAGCCGGCCCCACAAATTTGGGCATATGTAGCCCGTTTGGCATGACACTACGCCGCGCCCGATTCTTGCTTTACACTGCTGGGCGTACATTCCTTAACCAACTGATGAGATGACCGTGCTCAAAGCACTTAAAAAGATGTTCGGTAAAAGCGAGGCTGAGCCGCTCGCTGCTGGCCCTGTTACTCCTTCCCCTGCGCCGCAAAGCAAGACTGAAGGCCACTCAAGGGATCGCAGCGCTGCAGCCAAGGCACCTGCCCAACCCCGTGCAGACGATAAAGAGCCGAGTGCACTGGCTGAAACGGCAGACCTTGCCGTCGTCGCCACCCCCAAACCCGAGCGCCCACGTCGCGAACGTGCGCCCAAGCCGGTCGTTATTCCCTGGAAACTCGAAGATTTCGTCGTCGAACCTCAGGAAGGCAAAACCCGCTTTCACGATTTCGCCCTCGCCCCAGAATTGATGCACGCGATTCAAGACCTCGGTTTCCCTTACTGCACGCCGATTCAGGCACAGGTACTGGGTTTCACGCTCAAAGGGCAAGACGCCATCGGCCGCGCCCAGACCGGTACCGGTAAAACCGCCGCGTTCCTTATCTCGATCATCTCGCAGTTGACTCAGACACCGCCGCCCAAAGAGCGCTATATGGGCGAACCTCGCGCACTGATCATCGCCCCGACCCGGGAGCTGGTGGTGCAGATCGCCAAGGACGCTGCTGACCTGACCAAGTACACCGACCTGAACGTCATGACGTTTGTAGGCGGGATGGACTTCGACAAACAGCTCAAGCAGCTCGAAGCGCGCCATTGCGACATTCTGGTCGCCACTCCTGGCCGTTTGCTGGACTTCAACCAGCGCGGCGAAGTGCATCTGGACATGGTCGAAGTGATGGTCCTCGACGAAGCCGACCGCATGCTCGACATGGGCTTCATCCCACAGGTGCGCTCGATCATTCGCCAGACGCCGCACAAGGGCGAACGCCAGACCCTGCTGTTCTCCGCCACGTTCACTGAAGACGTGATGAACCTCGCCAAACAATGGACAACCGAACCGGCCATCGTTGAAATCGAAGCCGAGCAGGTCGCCAGCGAAAACGTTGAGCAGCATATCTACGCCGTCGCCGGTGCCGATAAATACAAGTTGCTCTACAACCTGGTCACCGACAACGGCTGGGAACGCGTCATGGTATTTGCCAACCGCAAGGACGAAGTGCGTCGCATCGAAGAACGCCTGGTACGTGATGGCGTGAACGCCGCGCAGTTGTCAGGTGATGTGCCACAACACAAACGCATCAAAACGCTGGAAGGCTTCCGCGAAGGCAAGATTCGCGTACTGGTTGCCACCGATGTCGCCGGTCGCGGGATTCATATCGACGGTATCAGTCATGTGATCAACTTCACCCTGCCGGAAGTGCCGGATGACTACGTACACCGCATTGGCCGTACAGGCCGGGCGGGTGCAGCAGGTGTTTCGATCAGCTTCGCCGGTGAAGATGACTCTTATCAACTGCCTGCGATTGAAGAGAAACTGGGTCGCAAGATCAGCTGCGAAACACCGCCGACCGAGTTGTTGCGTGCGGTAGTGCGTAAGCCAGCACAGCCTCAGTAGCGCTCACTCCCTGTAGGAGCGCGCTTGCCCCCGATAGCGTCAGTCCAGTCGATGAAATGTCGCCTGGTACATTCAATCGCGGGCAAGCGCGCTCCTACAGGCTTGTTTATTCCCACCGCCCCGCCGCCGCTTTATCACTCGCCCGCCCCTCGACCCATTTCGGCCCTTCTGACGTGTTCTCCTTCTTCCAGAACGGCGCACGGGTCTTGAGGTAGTCCATCACAAAATCACAGGCCTCGAAGGCTGCCTGACGATGGGCACTGGCAACGCCGACAAACACAATCGGCTCACCTGGTTCCAGCGCGCCAACCCGATGCAGCACTTCCAGCCTGAGCAATGGCCAGCGCTGTTCGGCCTCAAGCACAATCTTGCCCAATGCCTTTTCAGTCATGCCGGGATAGTGTTCCAGGAACATCCCCGAGACTTCCCGCCCTTCGTTAAAGTCCCGGACGTAGCCCACAAAGCTGACCACTGCGCCGATGCCGACGTTAGCTGCATGCAGAGCGTTGACTTCAACGCCAGGATCCAACAGTTCTGCCTGAACCCGAATCGCCATGATCAGCCTCCGGTCACGGTCGGGAAGAATGCCACTTCGTCACCCGCCTGCAAGGGCTCATCCAACTGACACAGCTCCTGATTGCGAGCGCACATCAGGTTCTGCTCAGCCAATACTTGCCACACCCCATCGCGCTCCAGCAAATGCAGGCGCAGTGTGTC
This sequence comes from Pseudomonas syringae group sp. J309-1, assembly GCF_032582135.1. Classification (NCBI taxonomy): domain Bacteria; kingdom Pseudomonadati; phylum Pseudomonadota; class Gammaproteobacteria; order Pseudomonadales; family Pseudomonadaceae; genus Pseudomonas; species Pseudomonas syringae group sp. J309-1. The sequence goes on from NZ_JAWHNU010000043.1 coordinate 37,262, forward strand.
GATAGTGGCGAACTCGCCGTCAACCTGCTCACCGTCAGTCCCCAGGGTTTCCCGGTAACGGGCGAAATACTGGACGCTGATGCTCATGAAGCCTCCGGTGCCGTTTCGTCGGCAATGAAGTGGCCGCTTTTGCCACCGAGCTTTTCCAGCAAGCGAACGTTCTCGATGACCATGCCGCGATCAACCGCTTTGCACATGTCATAGATGGTCAGCGCAGCGACGCTGGCAGCGGTCAGCGCCTCCATTTCTACACCGGTCTGCCCGGCCAGCTTGCAGCGGGCGACGATGCGCACAGCGTCTGCGCCTTCAGCGCTCAGCTCCACCTTGATACTGGTCAACATCAAAGGGTGGCACAGCGGGATCAGGTCGCTGGTCTTCTTCGCTGCCTGAATACCGGCGATGCGCGCCACGGCGAACACATCCCCCTTGGGATGCCCACCGCTGACGATCATTTGCAGGGTGTCGGGCAGCATACGGATTAATGCTTCGGCCACCGCCTCACGGGACGTCACAGCTTTATCAGTGACGTCGACCATATTGGCGCGACCTTGGGAATCTAGATGAGTGAGCACAACGTTACTCCTGAACAGGAGCGGGGATTGTAAACCTAAACAAAGCAACCGACAGGGCATGAAACAATTGTGGGAGCCGATTCATCCGCGAAGAGGCCATCCCATCCGACACATTTATGTGCCTGAAACGGCCTCTTCGCGAATGAATTCGCTCCCACGGGTGGGGATCTTCAATGCTTACAAATGCGACTCCGCATATTCAGCCAGAATTGAGCGTGGCACGCCTTGCAGCGAGATGTGCACGCCGTTCGGGAAGTCTTTGAAGCGCTCCGTCAGGTAGGTCAGCCCGGAACTGGTGGCCGACAGGTATGGAGTATCGATCTGCGCGAGGTTGCCCAGGCAGACCACTTTTGAACCAGCGCCGGCACGGGTGATGATGGTTTTCATCTGGTGCGGCGTCAGGTTCTGACATTCATCGATCAAAATCAGGCTTTGCTGGAAGCTGCGACCCCGTATGTAGTTGAGGGATTTGAACTGCAACGGCACTTTGCTGAGGATGTAATCGACGCTGCCATGGGTGTTTTCGTCATCCATGTGCAAGGCTTCGAGGTTGTCGGTGATGGCGCCCAGCCAAGGCTCCATTTTTTCTGCTTCGGTGCCTGGCAGGAAGCCGATCTCCTGGTCGAGACCCTGCACGCTACGAGTCGCAATAATTCGCCGATAACGCTTGCTGACCATGGTTTGCTCGATGGCCGCAGCCAGCGCCAGAATGGTCTTGCCGGAACCGGCAGCGCCGGACAGGTTGACCAGATGGATATCCGGGTCAAGCAAGGCAAACAGCGCCAGGCCCTGGTAGATATCACGCGGTTTGAGACCCCAGGCTTCCTGATGCAGCAGTGGCTCCTGATGCATGTCCAGAATCATCAGTTCGTCGGCCTTGACGCCTTTGACCCAGCCGACAAACCCTTGCTCGTCGATGATGAACTCGTTGATGTGTACCGACGGCAGCATTTCAGTCATTTGCACGCGATGCCAGGTACGGCCGTGATCCTGACGGGTGTCGACTTTACTGACCCGGTCCCAGAAGGAGCCGGTCACGTTGTGATAACCACGGGACAGCATCGACACGTCATCGACCAACTGGTCGGTGCTGTAATCCTCGGCCGCGATCCCGCAGGCACGCGCCTTAAGACGCATGTTGATGTCTTTGGTGACCAGCACAAGACGCAAGTCCTTGTCGCGCGCATGCAGGTCAATCAATTGGTTGATGATGATGTTGTCATTGAGGTGTTCAGGTAGAAGACTGTTGGGCTCCTCGCGCTTGCTCATCATGATCGACAGGAAGCCCTTGAAGACTCCCGTGCCACGGTCGATGGGTACGCCCTTCTCGACTTCTTCAGGCGTGGCTTCGCCCAGTGTCTTGTCGATCAGGCGGATGGCTTGACGGCATTCGGCAGCGACCGAATGTTTACCGGCTTTGAGCTTGTCCAGCTCTTCCAGCACGGTCATGGGGATGGCGACGCGGTGTTCTTCGAAATTCAGCAGTGCATTTGGATCGTGAATCAGTACGTTGGTATCGAGCACGTAAAGGATTGGCTGGGTAGAAGAAGGGGTGCGTCCGTGATCATCCATACTCGCTCACCTTTATAAAAGCCAGGTGACGCAGAACCACTCACACTGCGCCACGAAAAGGCCGCCGGGCTCTCTCCTTAGGGCAGGAGAGAAATGCTCAAGATGGAGTCTTGGAGGACGCCACCTGTGTTGCAGGTTTCGGCGGTCTGATAGTGGTAATACCGCAAAACACATGACAGAAAAAAGCACTTTGACACTTTTTTGAAGTTTATTTCACAGTATGACGAATAGCCCTTGGCGACCTGCCCAAGCCCGTTTACAGTCGGAAGTCCGCTCTACCTGAAATCGTCGGAAAATTCGCCCTATCCGCCCATAAAAATGAACGCAAGCCCTTATTCTGCGGGCCTGTCAGGGATATTGTGGCAATCGTCCCAGATCAACTCGCTTTGTGCGGTGTTTGCGAGCAATAGCGGCACTGCCGACTGCACCCTCGCACTGGCGTCGTGAAACACCACTGTCCCTCGCCGCCACAGCAACATCAGGTTCACAATCCGGTCTGTTATCTGCTCGGACGTCAGTCGACCATTGCTGTCCTGCGCATCGATATTCCACAGCGACACCCGCAGATTCTGATCACGAAAGAACTGCCCGCTGTCCGCACGTCGATGGCCGTAGGGAGGACGGAACAGCGGGATGAAGTTGTCGGGTAGCAGTTGTTGAGTCAGGCCTTCACTTCGACGCACCGAGTCTTGCCACTCCAGCCACTGGCTATGCGAGCGATATTCCCATCCCTGAATGCCGACGCACTGCAGACGATAAAGCGATTGCAACGCGGTGCCGTTAGTCGCGGCGAGGCGCTCCTGCAGGTTCTTACCCAATACAAAGAACGTCGCGTTCATCTTCTGCTGACGCATGAAGTCAGTCAGCCAGTCGGTGCCCCCGTCAGCGCCGGTGGGGCCACCTTCGAAATTCATCTGAAAGGTACGGTCAGCCATTTCATCGCCGCTCAACTCATCAGAGTTATATAGGGCGATTTCACTGCTGGTTTGCGGGAATAACGCCGCCATGTACATCAGTTCGTTGAGATAGCGCTCATGAAAGGTCGCACTCGGCGCAGCCCAGTTGGCGTAGAACGAATCGCTGGCGATGGTGAATTCGGCGGCACGCTGGCGCAGTTGGTCCATGTCCTCGACCAACACGCAGAACGATGCGTCCTGGGGGCAGCTCAATTGCGCGCTCTGGTAACCCTCCAGCAAACGGTTCCAGAGGCGGTGACGAAGCAGATTCAGTGACGGCACGTTGACGTACCTGAGCCCCAGACGCTTCTTGAGCCCCTCCTCGTCCAGTGCTTCGCTAGCCAGCAATTCGTGGGCAAAGCCGAGAATCTCCGCACGGGATGCCACATCGAACAGATCAGGCGATTCCAGCCGCTCCGGCCAAAGGCTACGGTCAATGGTTGCAACCGAAGGCGGAGCCGCCATGGCCTGAACGCTGAACAGACACGCGCACACTGCTAGAAACTTACGCAACACCAATCGCTCCCTGAACATCGAACCTGGATAAGCGCCGCACTATAGCTGATATGAGTGGCTGGGCTTGTGTCCGCACCGATACAAATGCTTCTGCGTCCCCTGACAAGGCGCTACCCGGCAGGAGCGAACTTGTTCGCGAGGCGGCGTGCCTGAAGAACCGCGCCTGCCCTTTCGCCAACAAGTTGCCTAATACAGGAACGCCCCCCCCCTACAGCCCTTCGCCACGCGTCAAAACATCTCTCCTATCACCACCATAGCTGGAGTCAGGCTCCAACAGCCCCTAGAATCGTCCGACGATTAAAGGAGACGACCCCATGCTGATGGTGATTTCCCCAGCCAAGACCCTCGATTTCGAAACCCCGCCGACGACCGAACGTTTTACCCAGCCGGAGTATCTGGATCACTCCCAGGAACTGATCGAGATACTGCGCGAATTGACCCCCGCACAGATCGGCGAATTGATGCACCTTTCCGACAAGCTCTCAGGGCTCAATGCCGCACGTTTCGGCAGCTGGACCCCAGCGTTCACTCAGGAGAATGCCAAACAGGCGCTGCTGGCTTTTAAAGGCGACGTGTACACCGGCTTGCAAGCCGAAACACTGAGTGAAACTGAACTCAGCTATGCCCAGGATCACTTGCGCATGCTGTCCGGCCTTTATGGTCTGTTGCGCCCACTGGACCTGATGCAGCCCTACAGGCTGGAAATGGGCACCAAACTCGCCAATGCTCGCGGCAAGGATCTCTACGCGTTCTGGGGCACACGAATCAGTGAGTGGCTGAACGAGGCACTGGCAGAACAAGGCGATGACCTGCTGTTGAACCTGGCGTCCAACGAGTACTTTTCTGCCGTTAAACGTCCAGCATTAAACGCGCGCATCATCGATACCGATTTCAAAGACCTGAAGAACGGCCAATACAAGATCATCAGCTTCTACGCCAAGAAGGCGCGGGGCATGATGAGCCGCTTTGTTATATCGGAAAAAATCGATACACCGGATGCACTGAAACAGTTCGACGTCGGGGGTTATCGCTTCAGCAAAGAGCAGTCAACGGCAACCCGTCTGGTATTCCTGCGCGACACGCCCGAATCGTAGCTCTTCGCTCCGCAGGAGGACCCGCTTTGACCGGGCAAGACGCTGGCGCTTTCGCGGCATTTTCACTGCCTGAAATGCTGCTTTTCCGGTCAAAGGCATTCCACAACATTCGTATTAACCCGCTTAAGGCGAGTTTATCCCCTGCACTATGCTATTTATCCCCTTATAAACGTCATGCAAATTGCACTTTGACAATTTACTGTCGCCAACTAACAGTCACCTTTTTTTAGTTAGTGTTTTTCTCAAAAAATTAACAAATTTTTTGTGTAGTAGCATTTGGCTTGTTCACAGTAGTAGCATCCTCACACCGACTCGGCGGCAACCCTTGCTTGACAAGGCCTGCAGCATACATGACATCACAGTGCGATCACTCCATCCGGGCCTTCAAAAAGAAAAATTCTCAAAAAGAGGACGAGTGGCCCGGAACTTATCCCGGAATCAAACGCTCCTACATCCCGTAACAATTCTCGCCTTCCTTGTGAGAGATCACTTACAAGGGGTGTAGAAAATGTGGAAGTTGCCGTTCATCACACTGATCTCAGGATCAGCGGCGGTAGGCAGTCGGGAGATTGGCTCACACTTACAAAGTTTTAGTCGTATGGCAAAGCACTGTTCAAGTGCATAACGCGACATTGAGGCATGGCAGCCCAAGGCTCTGGTCCGGGTCTGTCGGCATCAAGACAGCGTCAGCACCTAAAGGAGTGGTTTACCACATCCCAGAGCGAGGCCCTGTCGCTGTCACAGCCAGGTTACTTGCCGTTCAAGACTCAGCAGTATTTGAGATTGCCTTAGTTACTTCTGGCACTCGTCTTTTTTAAATATGCCTGTACTTGTTGTGAGACTTCTTTAAGTCCCACATCCGAGTGCGCGATACCTGCTGGCCAAAATTCAATATCCAGCCAACTTAATGGCGTGTAAATCGAGGAGAGTACGATGCGTATCAGCATCTTTGGTTTGGGTTACGTCGGTGCAGTATGTGCCGGTTGCCTTTCTGCGCGGGGTCATGATGTTGTTGGTGTTGATATCTCCAGCGCCAAAATCGACCTTATCAATAACGGCAAATCGCCAATCGTAGAGCCTGGTCTGGGCGAGCTTCTGGACAAGGGCATTCGCACTGGCAAACTGCGTGGCACCACGGACTTCTCCGAGGCCATTCGCGCCACTGACGTGTCGATGATCTGCGTGGGTACTCCTAGCAAGAAAAACGGCGACCTGGAACTCGATTTCATCGAATCCGTTTGCCGCGAAATCGGCTTCGTACTGCGTGAAAAAGACACCCGTCACACTATCGTTGTGCGCAGCACCGTTCTGCCGGGCACTGTTGCCAACGTTGTGATCCCAATCCTCGAAGACTGCTCCGGCAAAAAAGCCGGTGTCGACTTCGGCGTTGCAGTGAACCCTGAGTTCCTGCGCGAAAGCACCGCGATCAAAGACTACGATCACCCGCCAATGACCGTTATCGGCGAGTTCGATAAAGCGTCCGGCGACGTGCTGCAAGCTCTGTACGAAGAACTCGACGCACCGATCATCCGCAAGGACATCGCTGTTGCCGAAATGATCAAGTACACCTGCAACGTGTGGCACGCCACCAAGGTCACCTTCGCCAACGAAATCGGCAACATCGCCAAAGCGTGCGGCGTCGATGGTCGTGAAGTAATGGAAGTGGTTTGCCAAGACAAGCAACTGAACCTGTCCCAGTACTACATGCGTCCAGGCTTCGCTTTCGGCGGTTCTTGCCTGCCAAAAGACGTCCGCGCCCTGACCTACCGTGCTGGCAGCCTGGACGTTGAAGCACCTCTGCTCAACTCGCTGATGCGCAGTAACGTTTCCCAGGTTCAGAACGCTTTCGACATCGTGGCTGCCCACGACACTCGCAAAGTCGCGCTGATGGGTCTGAGCTTCAAGGCCGGTACTGACGACCTGCGTGAAAGCCCGCTGGTAGAGCTGGCTGAAATGCTGATCGGTAAAGGCTTCGACTTGAGCATCTACGACAGCAACGTTGAATACGCTCGTGTTCACGGTGCCAACAAAGAGTACATCGAGTCCAAGATCCCGCACGTTTCGTCCCTGCTGAACTCGGACTTCGACGCTGTGATCGAACACGCCGACGTGATCATCCTGGGCAACCGTGATGAGCGCTTCCGCGCCCTGGCCGACAAGGCTCCAGCGGGCAAGCAGATTGTGGACCTGGTCGGCTTCATGACCACCACTACTGCCGAAAACGCTAGCGCTGAAGGTATCTGCTGGTAACGGCTGTCAGAGCGCCCTTCGGGGCAGGTCAACCGTAGGAGCCAACTTGTTGGCGAGACGATTGACCGGTTTATGACCGGTCAATCCTTTCACCAACAAGCTGGCTTCTACCGCGGACGGGCTACGGAAAAAGGGCGCTTGTTACACGCCTGCCTAAACCAACTCGGGCCACCTCAAAGGCTCACCCGATACCGAGACGGATGCAGATATGCACAGGCTTAAGCATGGTCTACTACAGGCCGCAGGTTGGTTGTTCTACCTGAGTTTATTAGGGGCTCTCGCAACCGCGTTGCCTACCAGTATCTTCGACTCACAGTCGAAGAACTTTATTTTCCTGATTGGCGCCGTGGGCATCTGGCGCTACTCGATGGGCGCTACGCACTTTGTGCGCGGCATGATCTTTCTCTACATCGTTTACCCGCACCTGCGTCGCAAAGTGCGCAAGCTGGGCAAGTCGGCGGACCCGTCTCACGTGTTCCTGATGGTCACCAGCTTTCGTATCGACGCACTGACCACCGCCCAGGTATACAGCTCGGTGATTCGCGAAGCCATTGAATGCGGCTACCCGACCACCGTGGTCTGCTCCCTGGTAGAAATGTCAGACGAGTTGCTGGTCAAGGCGATGTGGGAAAAGGCCAACCCGCCTGCTCACGTCAAACTGGACTTCGTACGTATTGCCGGTACCGGTAAACGCGACGGTCTGGCTTTCGGCTTCCGCGCAATCTCCCGGCACATGCCGGACGACCGTGCAGTGGTCGCCGTGATCGACGGCGACACCGTGCTGTCTGAAGGTGTGGTTCGCAAGACTGTTCCGTGGTTCCAGCTGTTCGGCAATGTCGGCGGCCTGACCACTAACGAGTTCTGCGAAGTCCGCGGCGGCTACATCATGAGTGAGTGGCACAAACTGCGTTTCGCGCAGCGTCACATCAACATGTGCTCGATGGCCCTGTCCAAGCGCGTACTGACCATGACCGGTCGTATGTCAGTGTTCCGCGCCACCGTCGTGACTGACCCTGAGTTCATCGCCGACGTTGAAAGCGACTCGCTGCATCACTGGCGTCTGGGTACGTTCAAGTTCCTGACCGGTGATGACAAGTCCAGCTGGTTCAGCCTGATGCGTCTTGGCTACGACACGTTCTACGTACCGGACGCTACGATCAACACCGTTGAGCACCCGCCGGAAAAGAGCTTCTTGAAGGCCAGCCGCAAACTGATGTATCGCTGGTACGGCAACAACCTGCGTCAGAACTCGCGTGCATTGGGTCTGGGCGTTCGTCGTCTGGGGATCTTCACCAGCATCGTGCTGTTCGACCAGCGTGTGTCAATGTGGACCTCCATTCTCGGCCTCACCGTTGCGATCATCGCCAGCTTCAAATACGGCGGTGTGTTCATCCTGATGTATCTGCTGTGGATCGGGATAACCCGCTTGATCCTGACCCTGCTGCTGTCCTTGTCAGGGCACAACATCGGGCCGGCCTACCCCGTCATTCTTTATTACAACCAGATCGTCGGCGCACTGATGAAGATCTACGTCTTCTTCCGCCTGGACCGCCAGTCCTGGACGCGTCAAGACACCAAACTCAGCCGTGACATGGCCAGTTTCCAGGGTTGGTTCAACACCTGGTCATCTCGAACCATGACTTTCTCGGCTGGCACCATCTTCGTCGCAGTGCTGTTGACGATGGTTTAAACCGGGCCAACGGATTAATCGCTTAAGTAGGAAAAATTAGCCATGAATACAGCCGTGAATGCAAACGTCGTACACGAATCCGAAGCCCAGCGCCAACACGCCCGGGTCAAAATCCCGGCCAAGCTGCGCTTGCTCGAAGCCCCGAACGCGCCTCTGGTACAAGTTGAAGACTTGTCCGCTGGCGGTCTGAGCTTCGTCGCGCCTGCGCAGCAGCGCCCAACGGCAGGTGAAGTTATCAAGGGGCGCCTGCAGTTCCTGATCGACAACCTTGGCCTGGCCATGGACGTTGAGATGCAGGTGCGCTCCATTGATCCTTCCACCGGTCGCGTGGGTTGCCAGTTCCAGAATCTGGAAGCTCAAGACATCGCCACCCTGCGTCACTTGATCACCTCGCACCTGAGCGGCGACATCGTCAGCATGGGTGAAGTGCTGGCTACCCTGCAGCGTGACAACTTCACCAAAGCACGCAAGGTGAAAGGCAGCGGCGACGGCATGAGCGCTCTGGGTCGCCTGCGCGCAGTGACCTTCACCCTCGGTATCTTCATCGTCGGTCTGGCAGCATTCGGCTTTATCTTCAAAACCGTTTACGGCCTGTACTTCGTCAGCCACTCCTCGGCCGGCCTGGTCACCTTGCCAGCCATGGACGTAACGATGCCGCGTGAAGGCACCGTGCAGAGCCTGGTCGCGGTCAACACTCCGGTCGCCAAGGGCGCACCAATGGCCTCGTTCAACACCAGCATGCTGGAAATGCTCAAGGGCAGCCTGAACGGCGACGACCTGCAACCTGCAAAAATCGAAGAGCTGTATGGCAAGCAAATGGCCGGTACCCTCACCAGCCCTTGCGACTGTGTGATTGCCAAGCAACTGGTTTCCGATGGTCAGTTCGCTGCCAAAGGCCAGGTGATCTTCCAACTGGTACCGCGTAACACCGCAGCCAACGTTGAAGCCCGCTTCACCTATCGCCAGTTCAACGACGTCAAGCCAGGCACCCGCGTTAACTTCCAGGTAGCCGGTGAAGAAAACATTCGCAGCGGCAAAATCGTCAGCAGCACCAACCTGAGCGAAACAGATCTGGCCACCGATATCCGCGTGCAGATCAAGCCTGACGAAGTGCTGGACACTTCCCTGGCTGGCCGTCCGGTTGAAGTCACCAGCGATCGTGGTCCATCGATGAACTGGCTGATCGACAAAGCCATGGCCGCGGGTCTCTAACATGCGTAGCCCATTACAACGATTGTCGAGCCCTACCCTATTGAGCCTGGCCGTTGCCATCGCGCTGACCGGTTGTGCCGGTCTGCCCGATCAACGCCTGGCCAATGAAGCCTTGAAGAACGGCGACACCGCTCTGGCAGAACAGAACTATCGGCAACTGGCGGACCTGGGCTACAGCGATGCACAGGTAGGCCTGGCTGACATTGCAGTGCAAAGCGGTGATCCGCAGCGCATCAAGGAAGCTGAAGCCACTTATCGCGCTGCTGCTGAAACGTCGCCGCGTGCTCAAGCTCGTCTGGGTCGCCTGCTGGCGACCAAGCCGGGCGCGACTGAAGCTGAACACCACGAAGCGGAAAGCCTGCTGAAAAAGGCCTTCGCCAGTGGCGATACCAGCTCTTTGACACCGTTGGCCATGCTTTACCTGCAATTCCCGCACAGCTTTCCGAACGTGAATGCCCAGCAGAAAATCAGCGAGTGGCGTGCACAGGGTTATCCGGAAGCTGGTCTGGCCCAAGTGCTGCTGTACCGCACCCAGGGCACTTACGACCAGCACCTGGATGACGTGGAAAACATCTGCAAAAACGCACTGAGCAAAGTCGACATCTGCTACGTCGAGCTGGTGACGGTCTATCAGAAACGTGGCCAGAACGAACAGCGCACCGCAGTGGTCGAGCAACTGAAAAGTGCTTATTCCGTTGGCGGCGTCGGCGCTCAGCGTGTTGACAGCGTAGCCCGCGTATTGGGTGATGCGTCCATCGGTACTCCCGATGAAAAAACCGCTCAGCAATTGCTTGAGCAAGTTGCACCGGGTTATCCCGCTTCATGGGTAACACTGGCCAAACTGCTTTACGACTTCCCCGAACTGGGCGACGTCAACAAGATGATGGAATACCTGGATAACGGTCGTGCTGCGGACCAACCCCGCGCCGAGCTGTTGCTGGGGCGCCTGTACTACGAAGGTAAATGGGTACCGGCTGATTCACGCAAAGCAGAAGAACACATGAAAAAAGCCGCCGCTGGCGGTGAGCTCTCTGCGCATTACTACCTGGGTCAGATCTACCGCCGTGGCTACCTCGGCAAGGTCGAATCGCAAAAGGCACTGGACGAACTGCTGATCGCTGCACGTGGCGGCCAGAACAGCGCTGACTTTGCCATTGCCCAATTGTTTTCCCAAGGCAGAGGCACCATGCCTAACCCGGTCAATGCCTGGGTGTTCAGCCAACTGGCGCTTCAGGCTCCAACGCCGACGCCGGCTGCCACTGATCTCGCGCAGGAAATCAGCACCGCCCTGCCACCTGAAAAACTCGCCACCGCCCAACGGCTGTTGCAGCAAGAGAAAAACGTCCGGGGCATCACCAGCCAAAACGCGCTGGCCATTCAAGCCCTGAAAGAAGAAGACGGCGAGGACGCACCACTATGAAGTTGAATCCCCTGATGGCCGCAGGCCTGGGTCTTGGCTTTACCCTGCTTTGGGCTACGCCGACACTGGCGGCCCTGACCGAAGAGAAGAACTTTGGTCTGGAAGTAAAAATCAGCGGCCAGGCCGAAGGCGACCGCGACCTGGGCACACGCTCCGGTGGCAACGTCAACGGTGTTGGTCTGGACTTGCGTCCTTGGGTCTATGGCGAACGCGGTGAATGGAGCGGTTACGCGATGGGTCAAGTGGTGACTGCCACTGACACCATCCAGACTGACCCTCTTGAGCAAACCGACGCCCGCACCCAGCAAACCGTCCAGGCTCGTGGCAATGCCAGCGAGCGTGAAGTCGACAAGAGCTACCTGGCCTTGCGCGAATTCTGGATTGGTTACAGCGGCTTCACCGCCTACCCCGGCGAGATACTCAAAGTCGGTCGTCAGCGCCTGCGCAACGACGATGGCCAGTGGCACGACACCAACATCGAGGCCGTGAACTGGGTCTTCGACACGACACTGCTCAAAGCAGACGTGGGCGTGGCTCAACGCTTCAGCGAATACCGCACTGACCTGACTGAATTGTCTCCACAGGACGAAGACCGTAAACACATTTTCGGCGACGTCAGCTACCAGTGGATGCCAGGTCAATGGGCAGGTGTGCGCGCACACCATAGCCAGGACGACGGCAACCTGAAGAAGCAGGATCAGGAAGTCGACGACCTGGACAAAACCTCCAATGGTGACCTCACCTGGCTGGGCATTCAGGCCAACAGCGATGCCTACAATCATCGCAACATCAACCCGATCAACTACTGGGGCAGCGTGACCTGGCTGACCGGTGATCGAGACAGTATCACTACTCCGTTCGACCCCGTTGACCAACGATTTGAAGCGGGCCCGAAAACCAGCAGTAACGTCAATGGCTGGGCCACTGACCTGGGTCTGCGTTTCCGTCTGGACCCGCAATGGCAAGTCGGCGCCGCCTACTCGCGCGCCAGCAAGGAATACGTACAGAACGGTCTGGAATCCAACCGCTCGAACTGGACCGGTACGCGCTCGCGCATTCACCGCTTCGGTGAAGCGTTCCAGGGCGAAATGGCCAACGTGGAAAGCGGCTCGCTGTTCGCCTCCTGGCAGATGCAGGATGAATACGACGCATCGTTGATCTACCACAAGTTCCGCCGCACCGATGGCAATGCCCGAATCGGCACGTCCGGCATCAACGCTGTTGGCAGAGAAGACAGTGGCGTTCTTTCGTCCCTGCCATTGACCACCGACGGCGATAAAGACCTGGGTCAGGAAATGGACCTGGTCGTGACCAAGTACTTCAAAGGTGGCCTGATGCCTGCGGCACTCAGCCAGTCCATGGATGAACCTTCAGCGCTCGTCCGTCTGCGTGCCGGTGTATTCAAACCGGGTGATGCTTATGGCAGCGGAGTCGACAGCTACATGCACCGCGCCGTCGTAGACGTCATCTGGCGCTTCTGATGCAACCGCGAAAGGAGTGCGATGAGATGAACAGTCAAGCAAGCAGTCTGCGCAACCGCGCATGGCCACAAGCACTGCTCGAAAGCGCAGTGCTGAGCGGCGCGCTGTTGCTCGCCAGCTCCGCCATGGCCGCCACAGTGCCGGTCAACCCGGTCCCGGCTCCGGTGAACGGTGCGGCAGTGGTCAAAGAGTTGCAGCAGGCCAAAAACTACACCATCAGCAGCCCGCCGGTGGAAACACTGCACCTGGAAAAACCCAAGCTGCCAGACCTCTCCGGCTACACCGCCGAAGCCGCTGCCAAGAAAATTGTCCGCACCAAAGCGGGCAAGATTCGAGTGGCTCGAATGATGTCGGAAGTGGGTCTGAAAGAGTTTATCGGTGGCGATAACAAGATGGCTGAATGGGTTGCCCGTCAACAAGGCATCCCGCAGGCAATCATCATCGAAGACGGCTATGTGACGGTTCAGGATCTGGCAAAAAAAGTCCCGAAACAGTACCTGAGCGAAGTATCGCCAGGCACTTACGTGGCTCGCCTGCCGATTCTGGTCAAGGCTACCGGCATCTTCGAAGCCAACAAGAAAACCAAGGAGCTGCGCCTGTCTCAAGAGAAAGGTGCGTTCCTGGTCGTCGAAGGCAAGCTGTTCATGAGCGACACCCAGATGAATGGCTGGCGCGAAAAGGACAACACGCCGTCGACCTTCCGCAAGCCCGATGAATTCCGTCCGTTCCTGCTGTCCTGGGGTGGCTCTGAGGTCTACATCATCAACACCAAAATGGCGAGCCTGGGTTACGACCAGAGCAAGTCCTACGGTGTGAGTATTTCCCAGTACACGCCCAACATGGTCAAAGAGATGAACAAGCCCGATCCGACCGGCTGGATCGTCGGCTCGGAATTCTCGGACATGTGGTACGGCTTCTACTGCTATGAAACCAAAGACTTCGTGGTCAAAGGCAGCACCTACCGCGACAACATCGTTTACGGCATCGACCCGCACGACCGTTCCCACGGTCTGATCATTGCCGAAAACGACGTTTACGGAACCAAGAAAAAGCACGGGATCATTATTTCCCGTGAGGTGAACGACAGCTTCATCTTCAACAACAAGACTCACAACAACAAGTTGTCCGGCATGGTTCTGGACCGTAACAGCGTTAACAACATCGTTGCCTACAACGAGGTTTACCAGAACCACACTGACGGCATCACCTTGTACGAAAGCGGCGACAACCTGCTGTGGGGCAACAAGGTCATCGCCAACCGTCGTCACGGCATCCGCGTTCGTAACAGCGTGAACATCCGCCTTTACGAAAACATTGCCATGGGTAACGGTCTGTTGGGTGTCTACGGGCACATCAAGGATTTGAGCAACACCGACCGCGACATCGCGCTCGACCCGTTCGAATCCAAGGTGTCGCTGATTGTTGTTGGCGGTGAGCTGACCGGTAATAACTCGGGCCCACTGTCGATCGATTCGCCACTGAGTATCGAACTCTACCGAGTGGCGATGCTGGCTCCGACCAAGAACAGCGGTATCAGCTTCGCCGGCATTCTGGGCGAACGTCAGGATGAAATCCTTGACTTGCTGGTACGCCAACAGAAAGCCGTGCTGATCGATCCGGTCGAAAGCCAGAAAGAACTTCAGGACTGAGAAGGTAATGTTTATGCACGCACACTTGATCAAATTACTCAGCCTGTCCGGCCTGACCGCAGCACTGATGGCAATCAGCAGCGGCGCACGTGCAGACGAGTTGCAAGCGCCCAACTTCACCGCTGAGCCATGCTGCCAGTTGTGCCCGCAAGCGCATGACGCCAGAAATTACACCACGCGCTACCAGCAGAACTTCACCACGCTGGTGCAAGCAGAAGGTGACTGGCTGTTCCGTACCCAGGAAGACCTGCGTACCGAATTCAACACCACGCCAGAAGGCTATCGCCGCATGCAACAACTGCACGATGCCTTCAAGAGCAAAGGCGTTGAACTGGTAGTGGTGTATCAGCCGACTCGCGGCCTTGTGGATCGCAACAAACTGTTCCCTGCCGAACGCGACAAGTTCGACTATGAAAAAGCGCTGACCAACTACAAGGCCATGCTGGGTCGCTTCGACAAGATGGGCTACTGGGTTCCGGATCTGTCGCCGTTGACCAACGAGCAACAGGCCCATGATTTCTATTTCCGCGGCGACCAGCACTGGACGCCATACGGCGCTCAGCGCACCGCGAAAATCGTTGCCGAAACCGTGAAGAAAATCCCGGGCTACGCCGACATTCCAAAGCGTGAATTCGAAAGCCACGTTTCGGGACGCATGGGCAAAACCGGTACCCTGCACAACATGGCAGCACAATTGTGCGGTAACACCTACGCGATCCAGTACATGGACCAGTTCACCACCGAGCCTAAAGGCGAGGCCGGTGACGGCGACCTGTTCGGTGATTCCGGCAACCCGGAAATCACTTTGGTCGGTACCAGTCACAGCGGCAAGAACTATAACTTCGCCGGCTTCCTGCAAGAGTACATCGGTGCCGACATCCTCAACGTCGCCTTCCCTGGCGGTGGTCTGGAAGGTTCGATGTTGCAGTACCTGGGCAGTGAAGACTTCCAGAAACGTCCACCAAAAATCCTGATCTGGGAATTCTCGCCGCTGTATCGCCTGGACCAGGAGACCATTTACCGCCAGATGATGTCGCTGCTGGATAACGGCTGCGAAGGCAAACCTGCACTGATGAGTGCAAGCACCACGCTGAAAACCGGCAACAACGAAGTGCTGGTCAACGGTAAGAATGGAATCAAGAACATCCGCAATGGCAGCAATCAGATCGACATCCGTTTTGCCGACACGTCGGTAAAAGTTCTGCAAGCCAGACTCTGGTACATGAACGGTCGTCACGAAGATCTGAAAATCGAAAAACCGGAAACATCCGATACAGACGGGCGCTTCTCCTTCGAACTGCGAACAGATGAAGACTGGGCTGACCAGCAACTGCTAGCACTGGAAATCCAGGGTCCGGAAGCGGGCACTGCACCCCAGAAAGTCGAAGCGAAAGTATGCAAACGCAACGTGTTCCCAGGCACTGCGCAGCAAACTGCGCAAGCCGGGTTATGAGGCTACCTATGCACACTCCGAAACTGATGTTACCTACCCTGCTGTCACTGGCCATTATGGCCGGTGGCGCCGGGGCCGCCAGCGCCGCGAACCTCGTGCCACCCAAAGGCTACGACGCTCCGATCGAAAAAATGAAAACCGGCGACCACAACTTCAGTTGTGACGCCGTTCCAAAGCCTTACACCGACAAGCTGGTGTTTCGCAGCAAATACGAAGGTTCAGACAAGGCGCGTGCGACCCTGAACGAAGCGTCCGAAGAAGCGTTTCGCAGTGCGACCAAAGACATCACCACCCTTGAGCGTGGCGTCAGCAAAGTCGTGATGCAGTACATGCGCGATGGTCGTCCAGAACAGCTCGATTGCGCGCTGAACATGATGACTACCTGGGCCAAGGCTGATGCGCTGGAGTCCAAGGACTTCAACCATACCGGTAAATCGATGCGCAAATGGGCGTTGGGCAGCATGTCCTCCGCTTACCTGCGCTTGAAGTTCTCCGACTCGCATCCATTGGCCAACCGCCAGGCGGACGCACAGATCATTGAGGCATGGTTCAGCAAACTGGCTGACCAGGTCATCAGTGACTGGAGCAACTTGCCGATGGAAAAAATCAACAACCACTCGTACTGGGCCGCATGGTCGGTGATGGCAACGGCTGTCGCCACCAACCGTCAGGATCTGTTCGACTGGGCAATCAAAGAATTCAAAGTCGCCGCCAGCCAAGTCGATCCGGAAGGCTACTTGCCGAACGAGATGAAGCGTCGTCAGCGTGCCCTCTCCTATCACAACTACGCCTTGCCGCCACTGGCGATGATCGCCAGCTTTGCGCAGGCCAATGGTGTAGACCTGCGTCCGGAAAACAATGGTGCATTGAAACGTCTGGCTGATCGCGTGCTGTCTGGCGTGAAAGACCCGGCTGCCTTCGCTGCTAAAAACGGTGAAAAACAGGACATGACGGACCTCAAGAAGGATCCGAAATTTGCCTGGCTGGAACCGTACTGCTCGCTCTACACCTGCAGCCCTGAAGTACTTGAAGACAAGCACGAAAAACAACCTTTCAAAACCTTCCGTCTGGGCGGTGACTTGACCAAGGTCTACGACCCTGAGCATGAGAAAGGCGACAAAGGCGGTTGATACACGATTGAAACTGTAGGAGCTGCCGCAGGCTGCGATCGGCTGCGGAGCAGTCGCTGATTTCGGAGTTGCTTGAAGGTCGTACCGACCTTATCGCAGCCTTCGGCAGCTCCTACAGGTAACGCGTTAACCCCCACATCGGTGTGGGGGGTTTGGGGGGGCTTTGGGCCCTTGACTGATGGATAAACGGAGATATCAGGATGGTGTTCTCATCCAACGTGTTCCTGTTCCTGTTCCTGCCGATTTTCCTCGGCTTGTACTACTTGAGCGGGCAACGCTATCGCAATCTGCTGCTGCTGATTGCCAGTTATGTGTTCTATGCCTGGTGGCGTGTGGACTTCCTCGCGCTGTTCATCGGCGTAACGGTGTGGAACTACTGGATCGGCCTGCAGATTGGTGCGGCAGGCGTTCGCACCAAGCCGGCTCAACGCTGGCTGTTGCTGGGCGTGGTGGTCGACCTCGGTATCCTAGGCTACTTCAAGTACGCCAATTTCGGCGTCGACAGCATCAACGCAATGATGACGTCGGTCGGTCTGGAACCGTTCATCCTGACCCACGTGTTGCTGCCAATCGGTATCTCGTTCTATGTCTTCGAGTCCATCAGTTACATCATTGACGTGTACCGCGGTGATACCCCGGCCACACGCAACCTGATCGACTTCGCTGCATTTGTCGCGATCTTCCCGCACTTGATTGCAGGCCCTGTGCTGCGTTTCCGTGACCTGGCTGACCAGTTCAACAATCGCACCCACACCCTGGACAAGTTCTCCGAAGGCTGCACGCGCTTCATGCAGGGCTTCATCAAGAAAGTGTTCATCGCCGACACCCTCGCCGTTGTCGCTGACCACTGCTTCGCGCTGGAAAACCCGACCACAGGCGACGCCTGGCTGGGTGCACTGGCTTATACCGCGCAACTGTATTTCGACTTCTCCGGTTACAGCGACATGGCCATTGGTCTGGGCCTGATGATGGGTTTCCGCTTCATGGAAAACTTCAAACAGCCTTACATCAGCCAGTCGATCACCGAGTTCTGGCGTCGCTGGCACATCAGCCTCTCCACTTGGTTGCGTGACTACCTGTACATCACTCTGGGCGGCAACCGTGGCAGCAAGTTCGCGACCTATCGCAACCTGTTCCTCACCATGCTGCTGGGTGGTTTGTGGCACGGCGCCAACATCACGTACGTAATCTGGGGTGCATGGCACGGTATCTGGCTGGCGATCGAGAAAGCCATCGGCCTGAACACCGCACCACGTACTTTTAACGTACTGCGCTGGGCCCTGACTTTCCTGATCGTGGTCACTGGCTGGGTCATCTTCCGCTCCGAAAACCTGCACGTTGCCGGCCGTATGTACAGCGCGATGTTTGGCTTCGGTGACTGGAAACTGTCGGAACTCAACCAGGCCAGCCTCACCGGTCTGCAAGTGGCGACCATGGTCGTGGCTTACGCAACACTGGCGTTCTTCGGTCTGCGTGACTTCTATGCCAACCGTCCTGCCGAAAAAGCTGCCAGCAAGAGCAACCCGGATCTGGGTGTTCAGGCTGACGGCCCTGCCACTGCGCAGCCAGGCATGATCAAAGCCGTACCGGGTGACAAACCAGGAAGCATTCACGAACCAGGCTACATCGTGGGTACTGAAGCTCAGGTACAGCCTGCTTACTGGGTTGCTGACTGGCCACGTTACGCAATGCGCGCACTGATCCTGCTGCTGTTCATTGCTTCGATTCTCAAACTGTCGGCGCAAAGCTTCTCGCCGTTCCTTTACTTCCAATTCTGAGGACCTGCCATGACCCGTTCATTACGCATCCTCTACATCACCCTGTTCCTGGCTATCCTGCTGATCCTGGGTATCTGGTCGCTGCGCAGCTTTGCCAGCTTCTCGACCACCCCGGAAACCACCGTGCTTAACGGTAAGTGGACCAAGGCAGCGGAAACTCATTACGACGAAGAGTTTCCGATCAAGCGTCTGGGCACCAACCTTTGGGCAGCGCTGGATTACAAGCTGTTCAACGAAGGCCGCCCGGGCGTTGTACTCGGCAAGGATCAGTGGCTGTTCACTGATGAAGAGTTCGATGCCATCGCCAACGGTGACAAGAACGAAGCGGAAAACCTGGCAATCATCCAGGGCGTACGCGACGAACTGAACGCCAAAGGTACAAAGCTGGTGCTGGCGATTATTCCTGCCAAGACCCGCTTGTATCCGGAGCACATTGGCGACAACAAACCTGCCACGTTGCACACCGATCTTTATCAGCAGTTCCACGAGCATGCTGCGCAAGCCGGTCTGGTCGCGCCTGATTTGCTGACACCGCTGCAAGGTGCCAAGCAACACGGCCAGGTCTTCCTGCGTACCGATACTCACTGGACGCCGATGGGTGCCGAAGTTGTGGCCAAGCAGTTGGGCACGGTCATCGCAGAGCAGACGCCATTGAGCGGTGAGCCTGAAAAGTTCGTCACCCAGGCCAAGGAAACAGCGCCTTATAAAGGCGACCTGACCAACTTCCTGCCGCTTGACCCGTTGTTCAGCAACCTGTTGCCACAACCGGATCAACTGCAACAACGCAGCACTGACCCGGTAGCCGCAGAGGCCGAAGGCGATGACGCGTTGTTCGCCGACAGCGATGTTGCTGTTGGTCTGGTGGGCACCAGCTACAGCGCCAACCCGAACTGGAACTTCGTCGGTGCGCTTAAAGAGGCGCTGCACAGTGATGTTGTGAACTACGCGGAAGACGGCCACGGCCCGATCCTGCCGATGCTCAAATACCTGCAAACCGACGCGTTCAAAAACAGCCCGCCGCAAGTATTGATCTGGGAATTTCCGGAACGTTATCTGCCCGTTCACAACGACCTTAAAGACTTTGATCAGCAGTGGATTGCACAGCTAAAAAAAGCTGCTCCTGAAGCGATCAAAACGCAACAAAACGTCGTTCAGAACGTCAAACCTTCCGACTCGCCAAACCAGGCCCAAAACTGAGAGGACTAAACAGATGAACCTACAGAATTCGAACACTCGTACTGCCAAGAAAAGCCTGCTGAAAACCTGCGCACTGGCTGCCGGTATCAGCCTCTTCACCCTGCAAGCATTCGCCGGTGACTCCGCGCTGTACGGCCCAACCGCACCAAAAGGCTCGACCTTCGTGCGTGTCTACAACGCCAGCAGCTCCGAGATCAGCGCTTCGGTTGGCAACACCAACATGAACGAAGTAGCACCACAGGGCAGCACTGCATTCAGCTTCATGCCACAAGGTGACTACACCGCCAAACTGGGCAGCCAAAGCGTCCCGGTGAAACTGGCAGGCGACCACTATTACACCCTGGTCAACAACGCCAGCGGCAAGCCACAACTGGTTGAAGAACCACCGTTCAAAAACAAGCAGAAATCCCTGGTTCGCGTACAGAACCTGAGCGACAAGGCACTGACCTTGAAGACTGCTGACGGCAAAACCGAAGTCGTAAAAACCGTTGCTGCCAAAGGCACCGGTGAGCGTGAAATCAATCCGGTAAAAGTCAGCCTGGCGCTGTACGACGGCGACAAGAAAGTGACTGACCTGAAACCGGTTGCCCTGGAGCGTGGCGAAGCCGCCGTGCTGTACATCACCGGTAGCGGCAGTGGCCTGTCTCCAGTATGGGTAAAACCACCGGTAGCGACTCGCTAATAAAGGATTAGTCAGTCGGCCCACCGATGAGTGGGCCGATCGACACGGAACAAAAACAAGACAGAAACGACAGACCGACGTACAGCCCTATTTCGAAATGCTCTTGGAGAAACAACATGATTCCAGTGATCTTGTCAGGCGGTAGCGGTTCACGACTCTGGCCGCTTTCGCGTAAACAATTCCCTAAACAGTTTCTGGCGCTGACCGGAAACCATACCCTCTTCCAGCAAACCCTCGAGCGTTTGAAGTTCGAAGGCATGCAAGCACCGATCGTGGTTTGCAACAAAGAACACCGTTTCATCGTCAACGAGCAACTGAGTGTTCTGGGCCTCGAAACCCAGACCGTGATCATGGAACCGTTTGGCCGCAACACTGCGCCAGCCGTTGCCATCACCGCCATGCACCTGCTCAGCGAAGGCAACGACGAGCTGATGCTGGTCATGCCTGCTGACCACGTGATCGAAGATCAGAAAGCTCTGCAACGCGCACTGGCGCTGGCCACTGTTGCGGCCGAGCGTGGCGAGATGGTTCTGTTCGGCGTGCCGGCCACCAAGCCGGAAACCGGTTATGGCTACATCAAATCCACTGCTGATGCGCTGCTGCCAGAAGGCGTGAGCCGCGTATCGCACTTCGTCGAGAAGCCTGACGAACAGCGCGCTACCGAGTTCGTTGAAGCCGGTGGTTACTACTGGAACAGCGGTATGTTCCTGTTCCGCGCCAGCCGCTTCCTCGAAGAGCTGAAAAAGCACGATCCGGACATCTACGACACCTGCATGATGACCCTGGAGCGCAGCAAGCAAGAAGGCGACACCATCGACATCGACGAAGCCACCTTCGCCTGCTGCCCGGACAACTCCATCGACTACGCCGTGATGGAAAAAACCCAGCGCGCTTGCGTTGTGCCATTGACTGCTGGCTGGAACGACGTGGGCTGCTGGTCCTCGCTGTGGGCTGTGCAGCAGAAAGACGCCAACGGCAACGTCACCAAAGGCGACGTGGTTATCCAGGACAGCCGCAACTGCATGATCCACGGCAACGGCAAACTGGTATCGGTGATCGGTCTGGACAACATCGTTGTCGTCGAAACCAAAGACGCCATGATGATTGCTCACAAGGACAAGGTTCAGGGCGTCAAGCAGATGGTCAACACGCTCAATGAGCAGGGCCGTAGCGAGACTCAGAACCACCTTGAAGTCTATCGTCCATGGGGTTCATACGACTCCGTCGACATGGGCGGCCGCTTCCAGGTCAAACGCATTTCGGTAAAACCGGGTGCCAGCCTGTCCCTGCAAATGCACCACCACCGCGCCGAACACTGGATCGTGGTATCGGGCACTGCACAGGTTACCTGTGACGAGAACGTGTTCCTGCTGACCGAAAACCAGTCGACCTACATCCCGATTGCCTCGGTTCACCGCCTGAAAAACCCAGGCAAGATCCCGTTGGAAATCATCGAAGTTCAGTCGGGCAGCTACCTGGGTGAAGACGACATCGAACGTTACGAAGACGTTTACGGTCGCTCCGCTCAACTGGAAGCTGGCGTCAAGACGCAAACCATTGCACGTTAATCTGCTGTTTTAACTGCAATCGGCAACGAGCAGTACACCTCAACAACCTTTTGCGTACCCCATCCGCAGCAGGTTGTTGAGGTTTTTTTTGGCCTGAAAAATACCGCTCTTCCCCGTAGGAGCTGCCGAAGGCTGCGAACCGTAGGGTCTCCAGCTGATCGCCTTCGCAGCCTGCGGCAGCTCCTGACGGCGCATCACTCACAGGCCGCCATCTGTCGGCGACTGTCATTTATGACAGTACCGGGCCGTGCTGAACGGGATTAGGCTGGGTTTAACAAATCGGCAAGCAGTCAGGGTTTGTTAATGGATTAAAAAACAAAAGGACTAGTGAAATGAAAACTTATGAAGATGCCCTTAAATCACCTCCCATTCCGGATGCCAAGACACAATTCCCCGTACCTTACATTCGAGAAGTCACGCTAGGCAGCGACCAAATACCATTAGCAGTCGCAAACGGTGGGTTCAGCGTGGTCATGCCCACATTTAGTACCACCTTCGAGAGAGTTCTATTTACCCCCCTCGGTGTGGCGCTCATGATCAAGCAGACCAACATCTCGTCTGGCGTAGACACAGAGGCCCGTTATAGCGCAGCGGATATAAATAATCTTTTCAAAAACGGAGACAGATTCGAATTCGAACTCAGCTTTCTTTATCAGGATCATTGGTACGGCGGAGCATCAACCACAACCTATACCGTCGTCGCCTGAAAGCCTCTACGCATACCATGACTACCTTTGGGTACGTGGCCCGGGCTGAATGCTTCGTGGGCAAGCCGCGCTCCAACAGGTTCTGTGATTATGTGTAGGAGGGTGCGTCGCGCCGAAAGCATGGCTCATCACCATTAGCAAACTCCAGCCCGCTTTCGGTACGATGCGTGCTCATCTGTTCACGAGGCGCGACTCATGCTGTTCGGCGCATTGCTTATCATCACCTGGCTGGTCTTGTTACTGCGTTATCCGGCCAAGGCCTTGCCTGTCTCGCTGGCGGCCGCCGCTGGCCTGGGCCTTGTGGCGATGGTGGTCATCTGGCAAGACAGTCGCGAAACCCGCCGCCTGGAGCATCTGGGCCTGCGTATGAATTACGCGCCGGATCAATGCCCTGTCGGCAAGCCGCTGCTGGTACTGATCGACAACACCAACGACGTCCCGCTGCGCGAGCTGCGTTGGCGTGTGGCCGCGTATGCGCCTGGCGATACCGTCAACCTCACCGACGACGCCTACGCAGGCCCGCGCTATCAAGGCCCCGGCGATTTACAGGCCGGTAGCCAGTGGCAGGATTGTTTGCCGCTCCCTCCCCTGCGCCAAGGCTATCGCCCGCAGACGCTGGAGTTTCGGGCTGAGCATTTACAAGGCAGTTTTTCGGACTAATTCATAGGAACACTTCAATGCCCAACGTCCTGATCACCGGCTGCTCCAGCGGTATTGGCCGCGCCTTGGCGGATGCTTTCAAAGTTGCCGGTTATGAGGTCTGGGCCACCGCGCGCAAGCCTGAAGACGTTGCCGCGCTCAACGCAGCGGGTTTCACTGGCGTGCAACTGGACGTCAATGACGGCGCTGGGCTGGCACAATTGGCGGCCCGGTTTGATGGGCTGGATGTGTTGATCAACAACGCCGGTTACGGTGCCATGGGACCGTTGCTCGATGGCGGCGTCGAGGCGATGCAGCGCCAGTTCGAAACCAACGTGTTTTCGATCGTGGGCGTGACCCGTGCGTTCTTTCCAGCACTGCGGCGCAACAAGGGCCTGGTGGTGAACATCGGTAGCGTATCCGGGGTATTGGTGACACCTTTTGCCGGTGCGTATTGCGCGTCCAAGGCGGCAGTGCATGCCTTGAGCGACGCGTTGCGCCTTGAGTTGGCGCCCTTCTCGATTCAGGTGCTGGAAGTTCAGCCGGGCGCCATCGATACGAGTTTCGCAAAGAACGCCAGCCATGAGGCTGAATTGCTGATTAGCGAGCGATCGCCGTGGTGGCCATTACGTGAAGGGATTCGGGCAAGGGCCAAGGCTTCGCAGGACAACCCGACTCCTGCCACCCGTTTCGCCCTCGACGTATTGCGCGCCGTACAACAGCCGACGCCACCGCGCATGCTCCGCTCAGGAAATGGCTCAAGGGTTTTGCCCCTGATGAGCTGGTTACTGCCCAAAGGTTTACTGGATAAAAAACTGCGCCAGCGGTTTGGGTTGGATGAGAAGCTGTGAGCGGACCTCCATGTTGAAGGACGCCTCGCGGTGGGAGCGAATTCATTCGCGAAGGGCCAGCACGATCAATACATATCCATCGCTTGTTATGCCGCCTTCGCGAATGAATTCGCTCCCACGGTGGTCCTCATTCGCAACCTGGATTTACCTGGACTCCACCCGCGCCAATGAGCGCTCCAGTTCGGTCTTGGCCATACCAATCAAGTGCACCACCGAGAAGGCTAAATCGCGTTTGGGACCGTTAAGACTGTCGCCGGTTTCGTAGGCAGTGGCGGCTGCGCAACGCAGCAGGTCACTGACGTGCTGCAGGGACTCTTCTAGCGTGGGTTGTGGTGGATCTGGCGTTACTTTGATCATCAGGGAAACCTCTTGCTTAAGGCCACCTGATGCACGCTGCTAAACGAAAAAAGGTGGCGGCTTTGAAACGGGTTAGCAGACCGGCGGTTCCCCCAATACCGGCGCACTCGAAAGTGCCCCGCACAAAGCCGCCATAGACGGGACTTGCGCAGGAGGAACACCAAAACAGGCTGCTAAACCCGATCGCTGATACTCAACGACGGACGGAGCCTAGTGCCCGAAATCCCCCTGCGCAAGGGCTCGGGATTTTCTCGGAAACTTCACTCAGAAGAAAGGGAAAAGGCCGCAGGAATGGGGTGTAGGACGGGGTTATTTGGTTAGCTGAAGTTACATAAACGATGCTCATTCATGTGGGTGTCGCCCCGGCGTCCCTGACACCACGCTGTCGCGGAGCAAAACCTGGACTGTAGGAGCTCACCGAGGTTACGAGGCCCGCGGGGGGGGGGGGGGGGGTTAAACGCCCACGGGGGGCGGGGGGACGCGGGGGGGGGAGGCACG
>NZ_JAWHNU010000044.1:0-61379 GCF_032582135.1 Pseudomonas syringae group sp. J309-1
CGCGATCGCGGGCAAGCGCGCTCCTACAGATGAAAAAGTACTCCAAATCAAATAGTTGTAGTTTGTTTGATAGGAGCCGGGCTTGCCCGCGAAGAACGATAACGCGGTGTGCCTGACGGACCGAGGCGCCTGCCTGGCGAGCAAGCAACTCGCCCCAATATCGCAAATGATTCTCGTTTGTGATATTTTGCCGCGCTTGCTTCCATGCCAGTTAAGGTGGCCTCATGTCCGGCTCAGATCTCAAGGCGTTATATCTCGCCCATCGCGGAGAAATTCAGGCTTATCTGGATCGTCGCTTGCGCTGCAAAGAGACCGCTGCCGACCTGACGCAGGACACCTTCATCCGCCTGTCAGAGCAGATGGGCCGGACACGCATCGAAAACTTTCGCGCCTACCTGTTCTCCAGTGCCCGTAACCTGTTTATCGATCACACCCGACGTCAGGAGCATCGCAAAGGCGAGCCGCTGGATCTGCAGGACATGAGCGAAGCCGAACAGCGAACCCCGACGCTGGAGCAAGCGGCCATTGCCAATCAACAACTGTCGGCACTCAATGAAGTGATTCAGAACATGCCGGAACCCTGTCGTGAGGTGTTCCTGATGGTGCGGGTCGAAGGCCTGACCTATGTAGAGATTGGCGAACGCCTCGGGATCTCCTCGAAAACCGCCTTCAGTCGAATGGTCAGAGCCCTGGATTTGTTGAAACTCGGGATGCCCGAGTGAGCCCCTTTACTCGACTGAAACCAGGCAACCTGGCAAACCGGCAGCGGACGAGTGCAGGCGTGCTGGATTACACTGCGCCGACAGCACCCGCCCACCCTGACTTGATTGACCTATGAGCGCTGAACCTCCGATTCTTCACCCCTCCGCTGCGCAGCCTGATGACGTGAGCCATCAGGCCAGCGTGTGGTTTGCGCTGATGCACGGCGGATCAGCGACTCCGGCCGAGCACGAAGCGCTGGCAGCATGGCTCGACGCTGATCCCGTGCATGCTCAGGCGTATGCCCGACTTGAAAAACTGTGGGCAGCGTCAGCCCTGGTGGCTAAACCGCCAGCTCCTGCGGTCGGCACTCAGTTATCCCGGCGTCGCTTTGTCGGATTGGGTGTAGCGGCATGCGCTGTCGCCGTCACAGCGAGTGCAACGACGCTCTGGCTGAAGGGCATCGGGTCACCGTTTGCGGACTTGCGGACCGCCGTGGGTGAACGGCGCACGGTACGTCTGGCCGATGGGTCTACGGTTGAACTCGCCGGCAACACCGCGCTGAACATCGACTTTTCCTCCACACAACGGGCCGTGGAACTGCTGCAGGGCGAAGTATTTTTCAACGTTGTGCCAGCCGCTGTCGGCGAGCTTTCGATCAACACAGAAGCCGGTCGGGTACTGGCCAACAACGGCGAGTTCTGCCTGTCATGCGACAGTGAGAGCACGTTGCTGACCGTGAGTCGAGGCACCGTACGCGTGGTTACCGCGAGCCAGCAAACCGACCTGGGAGAAGGCCTTTCATTGCGTTTCAGTGCCAATCGGGCGGAGGAGATCCAGCACGCGGAGCTGGATCAGGTGCTCGCCTGGCGCAATGGTCGACTGGTGTTCTTCGACAAACCGCTGAGCGCGGTCGTCAGCGAACTTCAACGCTGGCGAGAAGGCAGAATATTCATCGCGGACCCGCAACTGGCGGCGCGACGGGTCAGTCTGATTCTCAACCTGAATCGACCTGACCAGATGCTGGATGTGCTTTCCAAGGCCCTGGCAGTGAAGATCACGAGCTACACCGACCTTGTGACCATCATTCACGCCGCATGATCGTCAAAGACAGCCGCGAGGCATTCCTCCGGCTAAACCAAGTCCCACGAAGTTTCCCAACCCCCAACCTCGACCTTCAACAGACACCCGCTACAAATATTTCAAAACACCTTCAGGTATTGCCAAAGGTCATCCGTCTTAGATGTGACTGATAGCTGTTCGCATATCCATGCGCATCTCATAGGGAACAACCTGAATGGCAAAGCACCACACTCCTGGGCGTAAAACCGGCATGCAATGGCGACTTGGTGCCCATGGGGCAGTACTTGCCTGCACGCTACTGGCTGGAGCCATTCAGGCACATGCGGCACAAGGTACTACCGCGGGCAGCTCAATCGAAAAGCTGGCACTGAATATTCCCGCTCAGCAGTTACGCCAGGCGTTGTTAGTGTTCAGCCAACAGACCGGGCAAAACGTGCTGCTGGATGGGAACCTCGATGCGAGTCTGCGCAGTAATGCGGTGGTGGGTTCGTACTCGGCGGAAGAAGGCCTGGCCGGGTTGCTGCAAGGCAGCGGCTACAGCTTTTCCCGCACGGACGCGATGACGGTCTATCTGGTGCCGGTTGCCCAGGCGAATATCACCAACGAAATGAACCTGCCCGCCATGCAGATTCAATCCCGCATCACCCCGGACAGCATCCAGAGCTTCGGCTATCAGGGCAAACCCGTCTCTAGCACTACCCGCTTGGGCCTGAGCGACAGGGAGACTCCGCAAGCGGTGACTGTCGTGACCCGCGAGCAAATGGACGATTTCCAACTCAACAGTGTGAAAGAAGCCCTGCGCAGCGCGCCCTCGGTCACCGTCGAACAGTTCGAGACTGATCGCACGGCCTTCACCTCGCGCGGCTTTACCATCGATAACTTCGAATACGATGGCATGGGCATGCCATTTTCTGGCGGCGTGCTGCTCGGTGATCAGGACATGACCGAGTTCGAACAAATCGACGTGCTGCATGGCGCCAATGGACTCATGAGTGGTGCGGGTAACCCGTCGGCTACCGTCAATTTCGTTCGCAAGCGGCCTACCGATACATTCCAGGCGAAAGTCGATGCCAGTGCCGGTTCCTGGGACAACCGTCGACTGGGCCTGGATGTTTCCGGCCCGCTAACGGACAGCGGTAACGTGCGCGGACGATTCATCACGGCACACGACAAAGGCAACTCCTACCTCGATCAGTACAGCCATGAGGTCAACGTCGTCGCTGGCCTGCTGGCTTTCGACTTGTCTGACGCTGACACCCTGACCGTGGGCTTTTCCCAGCAGGACAGCTATTCAAATGGCAGCACTTGGGGCGCCCTGCCCATTGCCGACTTCGCAGGCAATCGTATTCACTACAGCAGCCGCAGCTCCAGCATCGGCCAACCCTGGACGTACTGGGACATCCACACCAAACGCGCCTTCGCCGAGCTGACTCACGATTTCGATAACGGCTGGGCCAGCAAGATCACTCTGACCGGGGTCAGTCAGCATCAGGACACGAAGATGCTGTACGCCATCCCGGCAACAGCGACGGACGTTTTTGCCTACGTCAATCGCACCACCAGCACCGAGCATCAAGTGATCGGCGAGGCCCAGTTGTCCGGGCCTTTCAGCCTGTTGGGGCGCGAGCACCAACTGACCGTAGGCGCCAATTACGGACGCACTCACCATAAGGAGCGCGGACACTATAAAGATGTCTCCGGCTACATCATGGCCAGCCTTGAGGACGCCCTGGCCGGTGCGGTTGTACAACCGGCCTTTGATTTCACTAACGACGTCAACACCCAGCTTTTCACCGATCGGCAGAAAAGTGTGTTCGCCGGTGCGCGCTTCAGCGTTACCGATGACCTGCACTGGATCGCCGGGGCACGGATGCTCAGCGCCGATGGAGAAGGTGCGGGCTATGGATCACCCCACGATACCCGCGTACACGGCAAGGTGACGCCTTACACCGGCCTGGTCTACGACCTCACCCCACAGTGGAGCCTGTACACCAGCTGGACCGAAATCTTCAAACCGCAGTACGTGCGCAGTGTCAGTGGCGGAGTGCTTCAGCCACTTGAAGGCAAAAGCACCGAAGTCGGCGTGAAGGGCCGTCTGCTCGACGAGCGGCTGACGGTAACGGCTGCCGTGTTCAAGACCGACCAGCAAAACGTCGCTGAGTCCGCCGGAATACAGGGCAGTCAATTTGTATACCGAGGCGAGGACTTCAAAAGCCGCGGCGTGGAACTGGAAGCCTCCGGTGAAGCATTGCCCGGTCTGGAACTGGCGGGCGGTTATACCTTCGTGCGAATCGAAGACGCCAATGGCGACGAGGCGCGCAAGTACATCCCCACTCATACCGTGCGCGGCAGCTTGACCTACCGCCTGCCAGCCCTGCCTCAGGCCAGGGTCGGGACTCGCATCCAGTGGCAAAGCGGGACTGAAGTCGACACCAACGGCAACGTTCGGCAAGACGCCTATGCGCTGGTCGACCTGATGGCCAGCTATGACTTCGATGATCACTGGAGCACGTCGTTGAACATGAACAACGTCACCGATCAGAAATACCTGTTGTCGCTGTATCAGGCTGCTGGCTCAACCAACTACGGCGCACCGCGCAACCTGACGGCGTCGGTGACCTGGAAGTATTGAGCTGATGTTGCCTATTTGAGAATCGCGGCTGTCGCGAAGCAAACACGGATCTGTAGGAGCTGCCGAAGGCTGCGATAGCGGTGCGTCAGGAGTATCGCCATCGCAGCCTTCGGCAGCTCCTACAGGAGTTTGCAAAAGCTGCCCCGAGGCGATATTCCTCACCTCGGGGCACTGGACTCAACGATTACGCGTCACTCTCCAGACGGTGTTGGCAAGATCGTCAGCGATGATCAGCGCACCTTTCGGGTCAACCGTCACACCCACCGGGCGACCGCGGGTTTTCCCGTCCGCGCCGCGGAAGCCAGTCGCAAAATCAACCGGCTCACCCGCAGGGATACCATTGTTGAACGGTACGAAGATCACCTTGTAACCCACCGGATTCGGACGGTTCCAACTGCCGTGCTCGCCGACAAAAACACCGTTGGCGAACTTGTCACCCATGGCCGGGATGGAAAAGTCGACACCCAGTGCAGCAACGTGCGAGCCGAGGCTGTAATCCGGTTTGATAGCCGAGGCGACCTTTTCAGGATTCTGCGGTTGCGCACGCGGGTCGACGTTCTGGCCCCAATAGCTGTAAGGCCAACCGTAGAAACCGCCCTCCTTCACCGACGTCAGATAATCAGGCACCAGATCAGGCCCCAGTTCGTCACGCTCGTTGACCACCGTCCACAACTTCCCGGTTTCAGGCTGAATGGTCAGTGCCGTCGGGTTACGCAGGCCTGTTGCATAAGGCTTGTGCGCCCCGGTCTCAGCATCGATCTGCCAGACCATGGCACGGTCGATCTCGACCTCCATACCGCGCTCAGTGACGTTGCTGTTCGAACCGATCCCGACATACAGGTAACGGCCATCCGGGCTAATCGTCAGCGCCTTGGTCCAGTGGTGGTTGATCTGCGAAGGCAGGTCGGTGAGCTTGGTGGGAGCACCGCTGGCTTTGGTCTGCCCGTCCTGATAATCGAAACTTACCAATGCGTCCTGATTGGCGACATAGAGCTTGCCGTTAGCAAAGGCCAGGCCATAAGGCGCGTTGAGATCTTCAGCGAAAAGCGTCTTCAACTCGTAATTGCCGTCGCCATCAGCATCACGCAGCAAGGTCAGACGGTTGCCGCCTTTGACTTGGGTGTTGCCCTTGGCCTTGATCACACTGGCAATCACATCCTTGGGTTTGAGCTTGGCCGCGCTGCCGCCACGTCCTTCTGCAACCAGAATATCGCCGTTGGGCAGGACCAGCGTCTGACGCGGAATCCTCAGGTCAGTCGCAATCGCGGTGATGCTGAAGCCCTCGGGAACAGTGGGCTTTTGATCACCCCAGGCCACCGGCTCGGCAATCTTCATGCTCGGCAGTAGCGTGCGTTGCGGTTCCGGCAGCTTTGGATCAGGACCGCGTGCCTGGGTGCTTTCGCCATCGCCACCACAGGCGCTCAAAAACAACGACATGCTCAAAACGGTCAATGCGCCTGAATGCTTCATTCCGCACCTCCCGAACGCAGATTGGTAAGCCCGGTCCACGCCGCAACAACGGACAGCAGCGTTACGACTACAGATAAAATCAGCCCTGTCGGCATCATCGCCCAAGCGTCCTTCGCATGCTCGAACGCGTTGATCAGGCCCAGCGCCCACGTAACCAGAAGGAGCAGGAAATAAGCGACCGGACGGCCTGCCTTGTGGTCCGCACGGATCAGATTGACCAGTGCAAACAACAACGCCAAGCCACAGAAAAGCAGCCCTCCGGCAATCAGCCAGGAGGCAAAGTTGGCCCACTGAATCTGGTAGGTCTGGGCGTAAGCGATGTCACTCAGCAAAGCACCGAGAAACAGCGGGACGGTACCGGCAAGCAAGATCGCGGGTAGCGGGCTAGGTGTAGTCCGGTAAAGGGGGTGAGTAGTAACGGTCACGGCGGCTCCTTATCGTTGAGCGACCCTGAGCAATACTCAGCGCAAATGCACTGGCAGACAGGGTCGCGCTGACTGCGCAAAGAAAAGGATCGTTGTGCCGACGCGTTAGTTCAGTGCATTTCATGTCGAAATATTTTGAAAAACAGTCTGAAGAAGAGTTTCTCCGGTTCGTCCATAGACCTACACAGTGCCAAATTTAATCGAGGCTTCCGAGCTGACGGAAACCTGAGGCCTGATAGCAATCTTTTTCGGGATGTTCCGAGAACAGGCTGCTTTGGCCCTGATCAATACGCTGTCACATGCCAACACGCTGAAAATGAAAATAAAACCAAAGTGCCACTACATTTATCGGAGTTGCTGCCGATAGAGGCATCATCGTTTTAAATCAAAGGGACTTGTTACATGAATCTTCATACTCTGCGCACCATGGCCGCACTGACGTTGCTTGCCTGCCTGACACTCACCGGCTGCGCCCATGTTCAACCGCCGGTAGCGCTTGATAAACAATTCTGGGATGCCAAAGAACCGGTTATCGGCGTGGCGATCAACGTAGTACCAGAGCCTGCGCTGGTGCTGACCGGCAATCAGGGGCTTCTGGATTTAGCCATCAACACGGGTATGAACAGCAAGCTCAGCGGGAATGTCGAAAAATGGCAGGTGCGCGACCTCAATACACTGCCGGATGCCATCGTTGCCAAGTTGCAAGCCAAGGGTTACAAGGCAAAGCGCATCAATGAGCCAGTGGATCTGAAGACCTATAAAGAAGTCAGTTTCCGTGAAGGCTACACAGTCCGTGACCTGAGCCCGATCAAGGCAGCTTATGGCGTAGACCGTCTGCTGTTGGTCAACATCCAGGGCACCGGAGCCACCCGAAGCTATTACAGCATCGTACCGACCAGCGTGCCCATGGCGCAGATAGGTGGACAAGGTATGGTCGTCGATCTGGCTGACAACAGACTGCTGTGGTTCAAACCCTTCGCCGTAGTGCAGGCCGCTCAGGGCGAGTGGGATGAGCCGACTTATACCAATCTGACCAACGCTTTCTATCAGGCGATGGACACAAGCCGTCAGCAAATGATTACCCCGTTCGAATAATGAAAAGCCTATCGACAGCGGCCACGGCGCTGGTGCTGCTCATGCTCGCCGGTTGTGCTCAGAAGCCCGCGCCACAGACCGGTTTCAAGTCTCAGGAGGCTGTGTCCTACGTCCAGGCACACGGAGTCAAGGTCGACATGCAACTGCCGCAGGCATTTGTCGGTGCAAGCACTGTGGTCGACTCCGAAGCGGCGCAGAAGGCTGCGACGGCGAGCCATAATCTGATTGCGAGTTCGGGCAATGCTGCCGGGCTCGCGGGCCTGCTGGTCGCCAGCCTGATCAACACCCAGATGGGCAGCGGTAGCTTGCAGAGAGATGCAGAAACGGCCGCCGCCAAAGAGTCGCGTCCGTTGGCCGAGCTACTGGGTGGCGTGCCTTTGCAAGAGCGTCTGGAACAGCGCTTTCAGCAAGCCTCGCTAGCGGCAGGCCTCAAACAGGGCACAGGCAACGTCAGCGCACGCCTGGTGATCGAGCCGAAACTGATGCTTACGCCTGATCGCGGCAGTTTCGTGCTGATCAATCAGGTGCAGGTGCAGGACATTGCCGGTTCAGCGCTGTATCGCATGCGCATCGAAGTCACCAGCCAGCCCATTCGGCGCTGTGGTAAAGGTTGCATCGATGACGGCTCCCTGGATTTGAAGCAGGTCACAGCGGCCCTCGACGAGTGCATCGACGAATCAATGCGCGTGCTGACCGCCGACTTGATGCTCCCGGCACCGCCCGAAGCTGCCCAGGAGACATTGCGCTATGTGCTGGATGGCCAGCGAGTGGTAGAGCGCGGTTATCAGTTAGCCAGCAATGGCAACTATTGGCGTTACCGCAACCTCTACGGCTCGGTGAAGTCAGTACCAGTGCCGTTTGAAGACCCATTGACGGCGGCACAATTGCAGGCGGCTTACGGGCGCTAGCCATCAGTGACTTGCCTGCGAGTATGGTCATTACAGCCGGATCCAACCTCCGAGGAATCATTCTCTGGTGAACGCCCGCATGACATCAAAACCAGACAGAAGCGCCCAGGACCTCATTAACGCGCGCACGTTGATTGGCCGGAAAGTGTCAGGGATTTTGCATGATCAATATTATTTCAATGGCGAAAAATGTCTGATCGGTAAAGGGTCGATCGAGTGGCAACTCGGCGAGCACGGTTACCTGTCAATGTATCTGCTGAGTAACGGTGAAAGCGTGGGTGCGGATTTGCTCCCGCTTGAACCGCCCATCTCCTTCGACCTTGAATCTGGAGACACCTGCTCGTGGCTTAGAGAGGACTTACTTCAGGATCTTGAGGCCTCTCATCTGGTCAATATTGCCGTTGAAGACGTCATCGGAATGGTTGATACATGGCCAAATCAGAAAGGACACTTGGTGGGTTTCAAGATCCTTTTCGAGACCGGAGACTTCATCATTTTCCTGAATCAAGGTGACGAGGAAGCCGTTCTGCTGAACGAGCTACCTCCTGAGTCAGACGGGATAACCACAACCTGGGTGTCCCGTATTGAGTAACGCTTGGGGGCTCACTCTAAAAACAGCGGAACCTGACCTCAAATCAATCCGGTGAATCGCGAGCATGCCTATACTCGGGCGCCCTAAACACTCACTCACGTCATGAAACAGTTGGGTAGATCCGGACAATGGCTTTACTGCTCGATAGAGAATTCGCCGAACACGAACTGGCAGAAAGAAACGAGCTTGATCTCAGGAATATCTCAGCCAAAGTATGGCCTGTCATTCTGTCCAGGTGCATCGCGACTGAGTTACGCCTTTACAACATTAAACTGCCCACACTCGACGGGATCGAGACGCTTATCAGGACGCGCCAGTTACGGTTGGAATGGGCGACTAAAATTGAATCGCTTGAACCTGTTTTCAGGTTGAAAGGTTTGACGCACCTGACAATTGGAGACTTCCCAAAACTGCGTCGACTGGACGGGGTTGAAACCTTGAGCGAGCTCACCGAACTGCACCTGTCCGGAAATGTGGGTGGAGGATCGGCGCCGCTGCGCCTTGACTCAATCGAGTCGGTATCGCGTATTCCCAATCTCAACAGGCTTTCCATAGCAAATATGAAGCTCGAGACCGACGATATCTCCAGCCTTGCTCGCTGCTCGAACCTTCGGTATTTGAGCCTGACAAATCAGTTCCAGCGGACGCAGATCGCCTTCCTTGCAGGCAAGTTAAACGCGCAGCTCGCAGAACCGCTGACTGCGCACGTAAAAACGCATCTGCGTTGCGTCAAGTGTGATGCATTCACCTCGATGTTCACCG
The DNA here is from genome assembly GCF_032582135.1 of Pseudomonas syringae group sp. J309-1. NCBI lineage: Bacteria > Pseudomonadati > Pseudomonadota > Gammaproteobacteria > Pseudomonadales > Pseudomonadaceae > Pseudomonas > Pseudomonas syringae group sp. J309-1. Next base: position 9,667 of record NZ_JAWHNU010000044.1, read on the forward strand.
GGCGCAGAATGCCTTTCCTCTGCCCCGTTTGTGATGCGCCACGGTTTGAAAAACTGACTCAGCAATTCGAACAGATGGTGGTCGACGCATCATCTGCTGAATAACCAGTCGGCATCCTCTTAACAGATCTACCGCTATCGCGAGCAAGCTCACTCCTACAGGGTTCATGTGTGCTTCACGGACACCGGGCGCACTCTCACCAAAAAAACTATCTGGTTTGGAATGCTTTTATCTGTAGGAGCGCGCTTGCCCGCGATGCGGTCTTTCAGTCAATAAATATATCGGCTGTGCTGACGCTATCGCGGGCAAGCGCGCTCCTTGGTCCCCGTTTGCTACGCGGTTTCAGGGACCGGCAACGGCGAGCAGCGACAACTTAATCACGCGTCATGCCCTCGTCGACTTTCGCCTTCGGCCTGACCTTTTCCACCATCCCCATGACCAGCACAAAGAACACCGGGACAAAAACCACCGCCAGGGTTGCCGTCAGCATGCCGCCGATTACGCCGGTGCCGATGGCTTGCTGGCTGGCCGAACTCGCACCTGAAGCAAAGACCAATGGCACCACGCCGAGTATGAAGGCCAGCGAGGTCATGATGATCGGTCGTAGCCGCAGGCGCGCAGCCTGAATGCTCGCCTCGACCCGGCCCATGCCCTGATCATGCAGGCTCTTGGCAAACTCGATGATCAGGATGGCGTTCTTCGCCGACAGACCAATAATGGTGATCAGCCCCACTTTGAAAAACACATCGTTGGGCATGCCACGCAACGTCACCGCCAGCACCGCACCGATGATCCCCAGCGGCACGACCAACAGCACCGCAGCCGGGATCGCCCAGCTCTCATAGAGTGCTGCCAGACACAGAAACACCACCAACATCGACAGGCCGAGCAACAGCGGAGCCTGACCGCCCGAGATACGCTCCTGCAACGACAAGCCGGTCCATTGCAGAGCAAAACCGGATGGCAACCCTGAAGCCAGACGCTCCATTTCTTCCATGGCTTCACCGGTGCTATGACCCGGCGACGGTTCGCCGGACAGGCTCACCGAGGGATAACCGTTGTAGCGATTGAGCTGCGCCGGTCCTCTGCTCCAGTTGACCTTGGCGAAGGCTGACACCGGGACCATACGACCCTGACTGTTTTTGACTTCGAGCTTCAGCAGGTCATCCACCTGCTGCCTGCGATCACCTTCGCTTTGCACAATCACTTGCTGCATGCGCCCCTGATTCGGAAAGTCATTCACGTAAGCAGAACCCAACGACGTCGACAGCACGTTGGCGATGTCGGCAAATGAAATGCCCATGGCATTGGCTTGCTGACGGTCTACCTCGATGTTGACCTGAGGAGTTTCCGCCAACGAGGCTTCGCGCACGTTCTGCAGAATCGGACTTTTACTGATCCTGCCCAGCAGATCGTCACGCGCCTGCCGCAATGCGTCGTAGCCCTGTGAGCCGCGATCCTGCAAGCGCACTTCAAAACCACCTGACGTGCCCAGACCTTCTACCGGCGGCGGAAGCAAACTGAATACCATGGCGTCTTTGAGGCCAAAAAACACGGCGCTGGCACGATCGGCGATAGATTGCGCAGAATCCTGTGCTGTCCGTTCCGACCAATCCTTCAAGGTGGTAAACGCCAGCGCTGCGTTCTGCCCGCTCCCGGAAAAGCTGAAGCCGAGAATCATCACCGTATTGGCGATGCCGGGCTCCTGCGCGTTATGCGCTTCGATCTGTTTGGCGATTTCGATGGTACGGTTCTGGCTGGCGCCCGGTGGCAGCTGAATATCCGTGATGGTGTAGCCCTGATCCTCAACCGGCAGGAACGAGGATGGAAGACGGGTGAACAGCACGCCCATGACGCCAACCAACACCACGAACACCAGCATGTAACGGCCCAACTGGCGCACGGCCTTGCTCACCCAGCTTTCATAACCGTCGCTGAGACGATCAAAACGTCGGTTGAACCAGCCAAAAAAGCCTTTCTTCTCGTGATGTGAATTAGCAGGAATAGGCTTGAGTAATGTCGCGCACAACGCCGGTGTCAGGCTAAGGGCCAGGAACGCCGAGAACACAATGGCGACGGCCATGGAGATTGAGAACTGTTGATAGATCACGCCGACCGAGCCGGGCATGAAGGCCATGGGAATAAACACCGCGGTCAGCACCAGTGTGATGCCGATGATCGCGCTGCTGATTTCGGTCATGGCCTTGCGCGTAGCCTCTTTGGGCGATAAGCCTTCTTGCACCATCAACCGCTCGACGTTCTCCACCACCACAATCGCATCATCCACCAGAATGCCGATGGCCAACACCATGCCGAACAGCGTCAGTACGTTGATGGAAAAACCAACCACATACATCACGGCAAATGTGCCCATCAACGCCACGGGCACCACAAGGGCCGGAATTAGCGTATAGCGAATGTTCTGCAGGAACAGAAACATCACGATGAACACCAGCACCATGGCCTCCACCAGGGTGTAGATGACTTTGGTGATCGATACTTTGACGAAGGGCGATGTGTCGTAAGGAATGTCGTATTTCACCCCGGCCGGGAAGTACCGCGACAGCTCATCCAGTTTCTCCCGGACCTGGGTCGCAGTACTCATGGCGTTGCCCGCAGGCGCCAATTGCACCCCCACCGCGACTGATGCCTTACCGTCGAGGCGGGTCGCGAAGTTGTAATTCTGGCCACCGACTTCAACCCGCGCCACGTCGCCGACCGTTACGTTGGAGCCGTTGGGGTTGGCTTTGAGCACAATCGAAGCGAACTCCTGCGGCGAACTCAGTTGCCCTTTAACCATGACCGTCGCCGTCAGCTCCTGATCGGATGACGACGGCAAGTCGCCGATGCTCCCCGCTGAGACCTGTACGTTCTGCTCGGATATAGCGAGGCTGACATCAGCCGGTGTCAGGTTGAACGCCACGAGCTTCTGCGGATCGATCCAGATCCGCATCGCGCGCTCGGAGCCAAACAATTGCGCCTTGCCCACACCATCAAGACGCTTGAGTTCGTTGACCACATTACGGGTCAGATAGTCACTCAGGGCAATTTCATCCAGACGCCCGTCCATAGAGGTCAGTGTCGCAATCATCAGAAAGCCCGCTGACGTTTCCTCGATCTGCAAGCCTTGCTGAGTGACGGCACGAGGCAGGCGTGGTTCAACCACTTTCAACCGGTTCTGTACGTCGACCTTGGCCAGCTCGGGATCGGTGCCCGGCTGGAAAGTCACGGTCATGGTGGCCGTGTTCTGGCTGCTGCTGGAACTGAAATAGAGCAGGTGATTAACACCGTTCAGTTCCTGCTCGATCAGGCTGACCACACTTTCATCGATGGTCTGGGCGGACGCGCCGGGATACGTGGCCGTCAGTTCTATTTGCGGCGGCGCGACGCTGGGGTATTGAGCGACGGGCAGGTTAGGTATCGCCAACAGACCCGCGAGGACAATGAACAACGCGATGACCCAGGCAAATACCGGCCGATCAATAAAAAACTGCGGCATTACTTATGCTCCTGAGCAGAGGCTGGCACACCCTGTTCTTCAGCGGTCACTGCCGCTCCAGGCTGAACATGCTGCAAGCCCGACACCACCACCCGGTCTCCCGCACTGAGGCCGGTTTTCACGATCCAGCGGTTGTTTTGCACATCACCCAGTTCGACGGCGCGTTCCTGAGCCTTGCCTTCCGCGTCGACGACCAGGACCAATGCTTTGCCGGCCGCGTCGCGCTGCACTGCGCGCTGGGCAACAGTAATACCCTGCTCAACGCGGGCCTGATCCAGCTTTACCCGGATGAAACTGCCCGGCAACAGCTCGCTTTGCGGGTTGGGAAACTCGCTGCGCAGCACGATCTGGCCGGTACTTTGATCAACGGTCAGGTCGGAGAACAGCAACTTGCCTTTGATGGGGTAAGGGCTGCCATCCTCCTGGATCAGCGTCGCAGTGATCTGGCCCTGTTCCAGTTGCTGCAAATAACCCTGACGCAACGAACTGCGCAGCTCGCTGATCTGGCGGGTGGACTGATTAATGTCGGCATAGATGGGCTGCAATTGCTGAATGGTTGCCAGCGGGGTCGCATCGCCCTGCCCCACCAGCGCGCCTTCTGTGACCAGTGCCTTGCTGATACGCCCGGATATCGGCGCGGTAACCGTTGCATAACCCAGGCTCAAGCGCGAGCGTTTGAGCGCCGCCCGACTTGAAGCCACGTCCGCATCGGCCTGCAGAAAGCTGGCGCGGGCGTTTTCCGACTCCTGACGGCTCACGGCGTTGATCTTCACCAACTCGGCGTAACGCTCTGCCTGCAAGCGGGTTTGATACTGGTTGGCCTCTGCCTTGCGAAGAGCCGCCTCAGCGCTGTCGACATCCGCCTGAAACGGCGCAGGATCAATGCGAAACAGAACATCGCCCTGTTTGACGTCAGTGCCCTCGCGATAAACCCGCTGCAGCACGATGCCTGCGACGCGCGCACGAACCTCGACGGTGCGCGGCGAAACCAGACGTCCATTCAACTCTGTTGTGATGGTCAGGGGCTGAGTCTTGACGGTCTCGACGCTGACTTGCGGCGGTGGCATCTGCTGCTGGGCTGGTGGCTCACCACAACCGGTCAGCGCAACAAGACCGGCACACAACAGCAAACGGCGTGGATCGAGACGAAAAAAAGACGGCATGATGGCGTTCCCCTGAAGATAACGCCATGCTAAAGACGCGCGCCAGGGCGCATGTAAACAAGTGTTGGAAAGATGTGAAGAAGTGTTAAGGCTTCGTACCAATACGGCATGCCATGGTTATGCTGCTAACTTTGCGAAACGGCCCGAAGAATGACCAGGATAATGCTTGTCGAGGATGACGCGGCGCTGTCTGAGCTGATTGCCAGCTACCTGCAGCGCTTCGAATACAACGTGGCGGTGATCAACCGTGGCGACCGCGCGCTCGAAAGCATGCATCGGCTGAACCCGGACCTGGTCATTCTCGACCTGATGCTGCCAGGGCTGGACGGCTTGCATGTATGCAGGCAATTGCGCGACGAAAAACCCGGCTTGCCCATTCTCATGCTCACCGCCCGCGACCAAAGCGACGATCAGATACTGGGTCTGGAAACCGGTGCCGATGATTACGTTGCCAAGCCCTGTGAGCCGCGGGTGCTATTGGCCCGGATTCGCACCCTGTTGCGACGCAGCACACCCGCCGTCACACCTCTTGAAAACAGCCAGCAAATCGTGCTCGGCCAGTTGCTCATCGACCAGACTGAGCGTCAGGTGCAATGGCGCAAGCAAGACGTGGAATTATCGTCAGGTGAATACAACTTGCTTCTGGTACTTGCTCGTCACGTAGGTGAAGTCCTGAGCCGGGATCAGTTGATCCAGCAACTGCGCGGCATCGAGTTCAACGGGGTCGACCGATCGGTGGATGTGGCCATTTCCAAACTGCGGCGCAAATTCGAAGACTCTCCGGGCGAACCGCGCAAGATCAAAACCGTCTGGGGCAAAGGTTACTTGTTGAGCCGTTCCGAATGGGATGAGTAACCCGTTCACCGCCCTGTCCTCCTTCTGACCTTCACAGTTGATCAATCGCCATGTTCAAGATGCTCGCCCGGCTTTACCTGATCATGCTGGTGACGTACGGCGTAGCGCTGTATACCGTGCCAGAGCTGGTGCTGAAACTGTTCGATGAGCGCACCGTCACCTACAACCAGCAGCAGATCAAAGGCACGCTGCGGCTGATTCAGGTGCGTTTCATGCACACACCGCAAAACCAGTGGCCCGCGCTCGAACGCGAGCTGCATGAAGACTTTGCCCCCCTGCAGCTCAGGGTCATCCCGCTGACTGATGCGAGCCTGAACGACAGCGAGCGCGCCGACCTCGTGCAAGGCAAGAACGCCGTGCGCAGAGGCTATTACGGCGAATGGGGCACGGCCTTGACGCTGTTGCCCGGTGATAAGGTCATCAAGCTGGTATCTCCGGATCCCCCGGTCGATATCAACATCATCTACTGGCTGATGAATATTCTGGTGGGTGCGGCACTGCTGGGCTGCATGTTGATATGGGTGCGACCACACTGGCGCGACCTGCAACGTCTCAAGCGCACCGCGATGATGCTGGGCAAGGGTAACCTCGCCGAGCGCACGCAAATATCACCGCGCTCGAACATCGGCGACCTGGCCCAGGTGTTCGACAAAATGGCTCAGGACATCGAAGGCCTGCTCAATCAGCAGCAAGAGCTACTGAATGCCGTCTCCCATGAACTGCGCACGCCCTTATCGAGGCTGGAATTCGGCATGGCACTGGTCATGGCCGACCCACTGGAGCCACCGACAAAGCTGCGGCTTGAACAAATGATCGGCCATGTACGGGAATTGGACTCATTGATTGACGAGCTGCTCTCGTACACTCGCCTGCAATCGCCCTATCAACTTCCGGACCTGCAAGAGGTGCCCGTGCAGGCGTATCTGGACAGCGTTCTGGGCGGGTTTATCGACGAGCAGGAAAGCCGGAACTTCAGCCTGATTCTGCAATTTGAAACTACGCCCGAACGGTTCGTACTCGACCCGCGCCTCACCGCACGCGCACTCCAGAACCTGATCAACAATGCAATTCGATACTGTGAAAAGCAGGTCAAAGTCAGTGCGCGCAGGCATCCTGAAAACGGCCTGATGTTCAGCGTCGAGGATGACGGCATAGGCATTCCTCCCAGCGAGCAGGAACGCATCTTCGAGCCGTTTTACCGAATGGACAGAAGCCGTGATCGCGACACGGGAGGGTTTGGGTTGGGGCTGGCAATCAGTCGACGCGCCATTGAATGCCAGAGCGGGAATATTACGGTGGGCTCGTCAACACTGGGTGGCGCCAGGTTTGAGATACTTTTGCCGTTTGCCAAGGCTGGATGACCGCTATTGGCAATAGCGGACATCACAGGCACCCAGCTACAACGGCGGACGCTGAAAACCGACCCATTCCTGCACACTCGGCCGTTGCCATTGGCGCTGTGCATACTCCACCAGTACGGTCGGCACTGGGTCGCCATTGAGTATCAGCCGATTCAGCATCACCGCCAGATCCACATCGGCGATTGACCACTCGCCAAACAAGTACGCTGGGCTGTCGGCAAGCAGTGCTTGTGCTGCGCTGAACAGCTTGCGTGTTGCGGACTCGGCATCCGGCGATAAGGGGCTGGCCTTGACGCCATAGAACACAACCAGCGTGGAGCGCTCCTGACGAATGGGTAGCAGGTCACTGCGAATCCATGCCTGAACCTGCCGCGCTTTTGCACGCTGCCTGGGATTTTTTGGATAAACCGGAGACTCGGGAAAAACCTCTTCCAGATACTCGGTAATCGCTGACGACTCGGACAGTGCAAAGTCGCCATGTAACAGCGTTGGTACCCGTTGCGTTAGCGAAAGGCTGGCGTAATCAGCTGACTGATTTTCAGACGCCTCGAGATCCACAGGAATCAGTTCGAATTCGATGCCCTTTTCGCGCAGTACCACGAAAGCCGACATGGCGTAGGGGCTGGTGAATTGCGAGTCAACATACAAGCGCAGGTTATTCACAGGTTCATCTCCTTATGCAGAAGACGACACGCTACGAGGTTCATGGAGATAAATGAAATTCATGATTTTCATGGGCGTATTCCAATGGGGAATAAAGACAGACGCGCTTGCCTGTTCCCGTTTCGCCAAGAACAATAACGCGCCTGAACACTCATGAATAAGGACAGTTCCTTTGAACAGGAAACAACGAGATGACCTCAGCAAGTTCCTCAGCTATGTCCTGCGCCACGGTCCCGAATCCATTGGGTTAACACTGGATCGCGACGGCTGGGCCGACATCGCAGACCTGATCGAAAAAGCCGGACAGCACGGCCAGACGTTCGATCACACGATGCTGCTCGAGGTGGTGGATTCCAATGAAAAGAAGCGTTTCACGGTCTCCGAAGACGGCCAGCGTATAAGGGCTGCGCAAGGTCACAGCACTGCACTTGTTCAGCTACAACTTGACGAAAAGGTGCCGCCCGCCGTGCTTTATCACGGCACCGCCGAGCGTTTCATGGCGTCCATCGAGGCGCAAGGACTGATCCCTGGCAGCAGACACCATGTTCATCTGTCGGAACATCAAGAAACTGCCGTCGAGGTAGGCAAGCGGTATGGAAAACCTGTACTGCTTACCGTAGACACCCAAGCCATGAGAAATGCAGGCATGCAGTTTTTTCAGGCTGACAATGGCGTGTGGTTGGTGGAGTGTGTGCCGGTTGAGTTTTTGAGCAGAACTTCAGTTGAGGATTTTTAGAGCAACATACGATTGCGGCGCTGTCTCGCGGAAAAACCGGGAAACCAGAAAACCGAAAAACCTGTAGGAGCGCACGAGCACCGCGAGGCCGCGATAGCGGTGTATCAGACAGTCCTCCTTCGCTGCCTCGCGGTGCTCGTGAGCTCCTACAGGAATGCGTTTCAGGTTTACCGCCGCGTCACGCCGCCTCACGAGCTCGTTTACGCAGCAAATCAATGAAGTGCTGAAGCTCGCGACTGACCGGTTCGCCTTTGCGGCGTAGCAAGCCGAACGGGGCCATCTGCGCGTCCAGCGTGACCGGCAGCGCTTTGACCAGGCCCATCTTCAGGTAGTCCCGCATGGCCGACTCGGAAAGCACCATCAGGGCATCAGTCAACTGCACCAATTGCTGCATGGAGTACACCGAGCTGCACTCGATGATATCGGCGGGTATCGGCAGTTCAAGCTTTTGCAACGCCTGCTCGATGGCGATGCGGGCCGGGCTGGTCTCGGGTTGCAAAATCCACGGCCAGTCCCTGACCAGCTCTGCCCATTGCAACTTGCGACGGCGAGCCAACGGATGGCCGCTGTGCACCACGGCAATCAGCCGCTCGTTGCCCAAAGGCTCGAACTCGTATTGCTCACGATCAGTGATGAGGTTGCGCCGCGTCACGGCGATGTCCACACGCCCCTGCTCCAGCAACTGCACCACCTGATCGCTGGTATCGCCCATGATCCGGATGCGCAGTTGCGGATTGAGCCCTTTGATCTCGGCGACGGCGTTCATCACCAGATCAGGCGCCGCACCCATAATCGTACCGATCGACAAATACCCATAACCACCCTGCTTGCGCACGGCAATATCGGCGGCGCAGCGATCCAGCCCACTCAGTGCCGCCTCGGCAAAGCGCAGCAGCTCACGCCCCAACGCGGTAGGACGCATGCCCCGTGGCAACCGCTCGAACAGCTCGCAGCCGAACATGTCTTCGATTTCCTGAAGCATCCGGGTCGCCGCAGGCTGAGACATGCTCATGCTCAATGATGCGCGGTGCAGATTGAGGCTGGAGCCGAGCACCACCAGCATCTGCAGATGCTTGTAACGCAGCCGGCCAAACAGCTGATGGGGAGACCGCTCGACACTCATACTGCCCTCTGCAATCGATAACTATAAGGTATCGACTATAAGCTTAATTCGATTAGTCACGCATCCCTGCCAGGCAGTAGAGTCCTCAGCACAAGAAAACAACACCCACCGAGGTGAATCCAATGAAACGCTCTGCCGCCCTCTTTTTGTCCCCCGCTTACAGCCGTCGCACTCCGCAAGCCAGCCCGTTATCTGCATCCTGTTGAGGCCCAACGCGCCCCTTCATCTGCTTTGAAAATTTACGCAGTCAAATAATTCCAAAAAGGAAACTGACGTGAACACTCTACCCGCGACTTTACTGCGCAAGGTCTCCTGGCGGCTGCTGCCGTTTCTGTTGCTGATGTACATCATGGCGTTCCTTGATCGTGCCAACGTTGGCTTTGCCAAACAGGCATTCCAGGCCGATACCGGCATCGGCGACGCTGCCTTCGCGTTCGGCGCTGGGGTTTTCTTCGCCGGTTACGCGTTGCTGGAGGTGCCCAGCAACCTGATCATGCACAAGATCGGCGCCCGCCTCTGGATGTGCCGGATCATGGTGACCTGGGGCCTTGTCTCCGCCGCCATGATGTTCGCCCACAACGAAACCACCTTCTACGTTCTGCGCTTTCTGCTGGGTGTGGCTGAGGCTGGTTTCTTTCCGGGCGTAATTCTGTACCTCACCTACTGGTTTCCCAGCGCTTCACGCGGCAAGGCCATGGGTTTCTTCTATTTCGGCGCGCCACTGGCCTTCATCTTCGGCAGCCCATTATCTGGCTTGTTGCTTGAACTGGACGGCTTCATGGGCACCCACGGCTGGCAGTGGCTGTTTGCAGTCGAAGGATTAATGGCGAGCGTGGTCGGTGTCTGGGCCTATTTCTATCTCGACAACCGCCCTGCCGACGCTAAATGGCTTACGCCAGAAGAGCGTCACCAGTTGCAAGCCGTGCTGGATGCCGAGGACAGCCAGAAACAAGCGCACGGCAGCTTGCTGAAAATCCTTTGCCAGCCTGCGGTTCTGTATCTGTGCCTGATTTATCTGCTGATCCAGGCCAGCGTGTATGGCGTGGTTTTCTATCTGCCCAGTCAGGTGGCTGGATTGCTGGGCACTAAAGTCGGCCTGATGGTCGGGCTGGTGAGCGCTGTACCATGGTTATGCGCACTGTTGGCTGCCTGGAAGATTCCGGCAATCGCCGACCGCACCGGCCAGCGTCGCACCGTGGCCGCACTGACCCTGGTGGTCTCGGGACTGGGAATCGCCGCCTCGGTGACCTTCGCCAACCCGATGCTCGGCATTCTTGCGCTGTGCTTCGCTGCCTCGGGTTTTATTGCCGTGCAACCGGTGTTCTGGACATTCCCCGGTAGCTTCCTGGCTGGTGCTGCCGCAGCCGGTGCTATCGCGCTGATCAACTCTTTCGGAGCACTGGGCGGGTTCATTGCGCCGATTCTGAAGAACTGGGCAGAAGCCTCCTTTCATTCTCCGGCAGCCGGCTTGTACGTGCTGGCCGTCACGACACTCATTGCCGCAGCGCTGATCATGGGCATTCGCCCGCCAAGTCAGGCTGTCCCTCGCAAGCAACCGACTTTTCAAGTCTGACCAGGAGGAATTACATCATGGCCATTCCAACCATCAAACATGTTCGCGCCTTTGTCCTGCGCGGAGGTGGCGCCGACTATCACGATCAGGGCGACGGCCACTGGATCGACGATCACATCGCCACACCGATGAGCAAATACCCGGAGTACCGCCAGAGCCGTCGCAGCTTCGGTATCAACGTGCTCGGCACTCTCGTTGTCGAGGTCGAGGACTCGGAAGGCAATATCGGTTTTGCCGTCACCACCGGCGGCGAACCTGCGGCCTATATCGTAGAGAAACACCTGGCACGTTTTGTCGAAGGCGCGAAGGTCACCGATATCGAACGCATCTGGGATCAGATGTATTTCTCCTCCCAGTATTACGGGCGCAAGGGGCTGGTGATCAACACGATTTCCGGTATCGACCTGGCGCTTTGGGATTTGCTTGGCAAGGTCCGCAAAGAACCCGTGCACCAGTTACTGGGCGGTGCAGTCCGCGACGAACTGCAATTCTATGCCACCGGCGCCCGTCCGGACCTGGCGCAAAAAATGGGTTTCATCGGCGGCAAGCTGCCGCTGCACCACGGCCCGGCCGAGGGCGAAGAAGGCCTGCGCAAGAACCTGGAAGAGCTGGCGGTCATGCGCGAGCGTGTTGGCAAGGATTTCTGGCTGATGCTCGATTGCTGGATGAGCCTGGACCTCAACTACGCCACGCGTCTGGCCCAGGGTGCTCACGAGTTTGGTTTGAAGTGGATCGAAGAAGCGCTGTCGCCTGATGACTACTGGGGCTACGCCGCGCTTAAAAAAGCCGTTCCCACCGGCATGCTGGTCACCACCGGCGAGCATGAAGCAACACGCTGGGGGTTCCGGATGCTGCTGGAAATGGGCTGCTGCGACATCATCCAGCCGGACGTCGGCTGGTGTGGCGGGATCACCGAACTGATCAAGATCTCGGCGCTGGCCGACGCCCACAGCGCGATGGTTGTACCCCACGGATCTTCTGTTTACAGCTATCACTTTGTGGCCACGCGTACCAACAGCCCGTTCGCTGAATTCCTGATGATGGCGCCCAAGGCCGACGAAGTGGTGCCCATGTTCCATCCACAACTACTCGGTGAACCGGTCCCGGAAAACGGTCGCATGCGGATTTCGAAACTCGATCAGCCGGGCTTTGGCGTGACGCTGAACCCTGAGTGCCAGCTGCATCGCCCCTACCAGCACTGATTGCGCAATTTGATGCTCGAGCTCGACTCGACAGGAGTCCTTATGAAAATGCCACGTAACGCCTTCAAGGCCGCCTTGGCCAAAGGCGAGCCGCAATACGGTATCTGGGCTGGCTTTGCCACGGGATACGGCGCTGAAATCACCGCCAGCTTTGGCTACGACTGGATGCTCATTGATGGCGAGCACGCGCCCAATACCGTGCCTTCGATCCTTGCCCAGTTACAGGCAGTAGCGCCCTACTCCACCGCGCCGATCGTGCGCGCCGTGAGTCACGACCCGGTGCTGATCAAGCAGTTGCTGGATATCGGCACCCAGACCCTGATGATTCCCATGGTCGAGACAGCTGCGCAGGCTCGCGCGCTGGTACAGGCCACCCGCTATCCGCCACACGGTATTCGTGGCGTCGGCGGCGGTCTGACCCGCGCCACTCGCTGGGACGGCGTGCCCGACTACATCAATACGGCCCATGAAGAGCTTTGCCTGATTGTGCAGGTAGAGTCTCGCGCGGGCGTCGATAACGTCGCTGAAATCGCTGCGGTGGAAGGCGTGGATGCGGTATTCATCGGCCCGGCTGACCTGTCCACGGGGCTGGGCCATATCGGCAACCCGTCTCACCCTGAAGTGCAGGAAAAAATCCGCCATGCGATTGATGCCACCCTTGCGGCTGGCAAGGTCAGCGGAATTCTGGCCCCGGCTGAAGAGGACGCGCGCCGCTATCAAAGCTGGGGCTGCCAGTTCATCGCAGTGGCCATCGACATCAGCCTGATGCGCCAGGCGGCACTCAACAACCTCGCGCTTTATCGTGACGCCACCGAACAACGCCCGGCCTCACGCACCTATTGACTGGAAGGAACCCGACCATGTCTTCAGTACCGGTTTACGAAAACTATATCAACGGCGAATTCGTCCCCAGCGCCGAACACTTTGACGTGCTCAACCCGGCGACCGGCGCAGTGCTCGCCAGAGTCCCTGCCTCGGATTCCGATCAAGTGGATCGCGCCCTTGCCGCAGCCCGCTCAGCCCAGTCGGCATGGGCAAAACGTCCGGCCAACGAACGTGCAGGTTATCTGCGCAAGATCGCCAGCAAGCTGCGTGAAAACGTCGCCCACCTGGCCCGCACCATCACCCTGGAGCAAGGCAAGATCTATGGGTTGGCCGAAGTAGAGGTCAACTTCACCGCGGACTACCTCGACTATATGGCCGAGTGGGCGCGGCGCATTGAAGGTGAAATCATTACCAGCGATCGTCCGGGCGAGAACATCTTCATGTTTCGCAAACCGCTGGGTGTGGTGGCGGGCATCCTGCCGTGGAACTTCCCGTTTTTCCTGATCGCTCGCAAGATGGCTCCGGCGCTGGTTACGGGTAATACCATCGTCATCAAGCCCAGCGAAGAGACACCCAATAACTGTTTCGAGTTTGCCAGACTGGTTGCTGAAACAGACCTTCCTGCAGGCGTTTTCAACGTGGTTTGCGGAGATGGCCGGGTCGGTGCAGCGCTGACATCACATCAGCAAGTGGACATGATCAGCTTCACCGGAAGCGTCGAAACCGGTGCACGAATCATGAGCGCGGCAGCGCCCAACATCACCAAACTCAACCTTGAGCTGGGCGGTAAAGCCCCTGCCATCGTGCTCGCCGATGCGGACCTGGAACTTGCCGTCAAAGCCATTCGCGACTCGCGGATCATCAACACCGGACAAGTGTGCAACTGCGCTGAGCGGGTATACGTCGAACGTGGCGTCGCCGATGAATTCATCGACAGGATCAGCGCTGCCATGGCTGCGACCCGCTACGGTGATCCACTGGCCGACAGCACGGTAGAAATGGGCCCGCTGATCAACCGCCAAGGGCTGGAAAGCGTTGCCGCCAAAGTCAAAACAGCCCAGGCACAAGGCGCCAACCTGATCACCGGCGGCAACATCGCCGACCTCGGCCAGGGCTTCCACTTCCAGCCAACAGTGCTGACGGGTTGCAGCGCTGACATGGAGATCATGCGCAAAGAGATATTCGGCCCCGTGCTGCCCATCCAGATTGTCGATGACCTTGATGAAGCTATTGCCCTGGCCAATGACTGCGAATACGGCGTGACGTCATCGCTGTATACCCGGGACCTGAGCAAGGCGATGTACGCCATCCGTGAAATCGACTTTGGCGAAACCTACATCAATCGAGAAAACTTCGAGGCTATGCAGGGCTTTCATGCCGGTGTCAGAAAGTCTGGCGTCGGCGGCGCGGACGGCAAGCATGGGTTGTATGAGTACACCCATACGCATGTTGTCTACATTCAGGCTTGAAGGTCCTTGGGGGCTTGCTCACAATCCTGATCAAGCCCCCTCTATGCCAGACGGGTTAAAGCAAAGGACGCTGCCTGCACACTGCCCGCTATCGGTAATGTTGACGAATAACCTCTGCCATCTGCAACGCACTGCTACTCGCATTCGGCGAGACGTGAAGTTCGATTGCAAACTCTGGCAGCACAGGCAATCCGGACTCTACCCCAACCTCCTGGAGGCCCTCGGGCACCAGCGAGCGCAGCCACGGCGTCAGGGCCAGGCCACTGCGAACAGTTGATAACGTGGCGTCGACCGAAGCATTTTCAAACACCACGCGCCAACTGATGTGCGATTCGATCAGCAAGGTAAACACGGTTTTTCGAAACGTACAGGTTGGCGTCACGAAGCATAACGGCAAAGGCCGTTGGCGCAGCAGCTCATCCGAGGCGCTCAACCATACCAATGGTTCCGCGTACAGCCGCTCTCCAACACCTTCGCTTTCGGGGCACTGGCGCAGTGTGAGGTCAATCAGCCCCTTCGTGAAATCACTCATCAGATCGAGGGACGAGCCAGTCACGATAGTGACCTCTACGTCAGGATGGTGATGAGCGTAGTTCTTGAGGATCGGTGAAAAATGAGCACCGGCCATGTCGTAAGGCACGCCAACCCGCACGCTTCGGGTGCCGACTATCCCTGTCATGTCCTCGTATAGACTGTCGCTGTGATCAAGTAGACGCCTGGCTTTGGGCAGAAAGTCTGCCCCTCGTTCTGTCAGTTGGGTTCCACCAGGATCACGCACCAGCAACATGCAATTGAAGAAGCTCTCAAGGCGTTTGATCTGCTGGCTGATCCCGCCTTGGGTAAGGTGCAACTGTCGCGCTGCTGCGCTGATGCTGCCTGTCTCGGCAACCGCAACAAATGTACGGATCAAAACGAGATCAATAGTGCGAAGTCTGGACATGGGGGCCATTACAAATATTAATGCCCCCATTATAAACATTCGATATGGCCAGTCATCTCACCGACGTAAATTGACGCTCTCTCACCGGAGTTAGAACCATGATCCCAAGCGGTAATACCATCAACATCGAATCAGCCCTGGCTGAAGTTACTCAGTATTGGTCTCCGCACGTCATCGGCCAGGTTAACGACCAGTACATCAAGGTTGCGAAGCTGAAAGGCGAATTGATGTGGCACGCCCATGCAGATGAAGACGAGATGTTCATGGTGGTCTATGGGACCCTGAAAATTCAGCTGGAGGACCGCGACATCATCCTCAGGCCGGGCGAATTCTGCATCATCCCCAGGCAGGTCAGACATAACCCGGTGGCTGAAGATGAGTGCGGAATCATGCTGATTGAAACGGTCACGACACGGCATACAGGCGATGAAGTCAGCGCCAGAACCGTGCCCATCGAAAGGCAGTTGAGATAGGAATATTCAGCTTCAAGTGACTATCTGAATTTATGCGCGCCTCTCAAACAACACGCAAACTACAGGATTGAAATGCAGTTTATGTAGGAGCTGCCGAAGGCTGCGAAGCATGTATCCTGACACACCGCGATCGCAGCCTTCGGCAGCTCCTACAAGTCCTGTGTTTACTGTGCGACAGCGCGGTGTCATCCCAAATCAAATAGTTGAATAGTTTTTGATCGGACTCATGGATCAAAATCATGCCCCTGACTTGGCCCCCAGTTCTCGCAGCTTCGCCTCAAAATATTGAATCTGCCCCGCATCTTCAGGATCAACGTTACGGACTATCTGCAGCGCCTTGGCGTAGGCGGCTCGGGCTTTGAGCTTGTCGCCTTGAGCCTCGTAAATTTTGGCCAGATTGAAATAGCGCAGTGACACTTTGGGATGGTTCTCGCCAAAGCTCGCAAGATCGCTGTTCAATGCTTTCGTGAGGAAAACTTCGGCCTGATCGTATTGGCCTAGTCCTCGATAAGCATCGCCAATATTGTTCCAGCGCACGGCAATTACCGGATGCTGCACGCCATACAGCGGCGCATCAATATCCAGCGCCTGTTGAAAAAGTGGCAAAGAGGCTTTGTAGTCGCCCTGAAGGTTGTAAGCATTGCCTAGGTTATTCAGTGCCACGGCAACCGAATGGTCACGCTCACCGGATAGCCGTTTTCTCAATGCGAGGTTTTTACGCAGATTATCGAAGGCCTCGTCATAACGGCCGAGCTTGCTCAGTGTCGTTCCCAGATTGTTATAGCTATCGGCAGTTTGCAGGTTGTCCGCACCAAATGCGGAAAGCCGCATCTTCAAGGCTTTCTCATGACAGCTAATGGCAACCTGATAATTGCGTTGTCGCTCGTTGAAATACCCGAGGTTGTTCCAGTAATTCGCCTGCTGGGTAATCGACGCCTGACCGTCCTTTTTAACGATCTCGAGTGCCTGAGTCACCAGCCGTATAGCGGCTTGATCGTCGCCCAGCATCGACACAGCCAAAGCCTTTACATTCAAGGCCTCGGTGTCAGTCGGGTCCGACTTGAGCACCCTGTCTGACTCCTCTATCGACGCCCGGTATTGCTCAGTTGAGAACAGACGTATCGCCTCATCGCTCGCGCCGGGCTTTGCCGCCTGCGCGTAAAGCATCACGAAGAGCATAGGCAGAGTCAGCAAAGTCTTAAAAGCTCGAATACGCATAATGTTCCTTACGACGAACCTGGCACAACATGAGTTTTCAGGGTTTGAGGCACAAAGCTTCAACTTCCAGTTACGCCGCCCCATAAGAAGTATGAAAATACAGCAGTGACAAGTTAGATGGTAGCTTTCGGCTCGATAGGAGATCATGGTCAGCGCGATTCAGCTAAAGACCAAAGGATTCGCTGTTAGAATTCCCGCCGAATCACTCAAGAATCACAAGCTGAGCAGAAACATGAACCGCCAGAAAAAACTACAGCAGCTATTCAAGGCAAAAGCCAAAAAGGCCAGTGCCAAGCTGGCACCCAAAAAACCTAAATACATCAGCAAGGCCGACCGGTTGAAGCTTGACGCTGAACCTGATCAGGAAGTCGTCGCGCCTTCCGAAGGTTGATAGATGGCTGCGAGAACGGAGGTTGATCATGCATCCAGCTACATGATCAACACGCACTCGACCGATCGGCCCTGAGTCAGCCAGCAACTCGACAGTTACTTGGCAAACACGTATTCCCCACCCTGCTCCAGCGCCCTGCGATAAGCGGGTCTTTCCTGGAAACGTTGTACCCACGCCGCCACATTCGGGTACGGCTGCAACTTGCCCTGCGCCTTGGCCAACTCGCCGATGAAGCTCATCTGGATATCCGCACCGGTCAATTCTTCACCCACCAGAAACGGCGTCAGCCCCAGTGCTTCGTTGAGATAGCCCAGATAATTGGCCACTTCCGATTCGATACGCGGATGCAGCGGCGAACCGGCGTCACCCAGGCGACCTACGTAAAGATTGAGCATCAACGGCAGCATCGCCGAACCTTCAGCAAAGTGCAGCCATTGCACGTACTCATCGTAAGTAGCGGTTGCCGGGTCCGGCTGCAAACGGCCGTCGCCATGGCGGCGGATCAGGTAATCGACAATAGCGCCGGACTCAATGATCACGTGAGGACCGTCTTCAATCACCGGGGATTTACCCAGCGCGTTGACAGCCTTGAGCTCAGGTGGCGCGAGATTGGTTTTCGGATCGCGCTCGTAGCGCTTGATTTCGTATGGCAGGTCGAGCTCTTCGAGCAGCCACAGGATGCGCTGGGAGCGCGAGTTGTTGAGGTGATGGACCGTAATCATGAAAGCTCCGTTGCTCGACAGTGAAAGGTCTATAAAGAGACTCCGCACAACAGCGATAGTTGTAACGTTGAACAGAAGTATGCGGCAGTCATCTGGCCTGACCGCATCAGGACAAACAATGCTTCCGGAAGCCTGACGTTGCCGGAACCGCCTGGACGTCAGTGCGCCCGCTTTAGTATCCGTGCTGCAAGACAAGCCTGAACCGAAGCTTTTAACCCACCAGAAGTCAACCGGGATCACTGGAACAGATCGTGATTGCGCAATACTGCAGAGAGGCAGGAAAATCCAGACACACACATGGAAAAATGCCTGATCTATCACCCTGCCCGGTCGACACGATCCTGCAATGAGGAGTACGGATGCATCTTATTGATCGTTACCTGCCTGACTACCAGTTCAGTGAAACCCACTTGCTGGAAAGCTCAGTCAGTCCGGCCCGGTTAATGGCTGAGGCCGTTAACTATCGACCTGAAAATGACCGGTTTTTTCGCTACGCCATTCAGTTACGCGAGCTACCCATGCGATTGTTTCAGCGCTCGGCATCAAGCGCTAAAGCGAGTTTCGGGATGGACAACTTCACCCTGCTGCATCGCGATGGCGACACCGAAGTCGTCTACGGACTGGCAGGAAAGTTCTGGCAGGCTGACTTCGGTCAGGCTCCTGTGGCCGATGCAGAAGCCTTTCAACGTTTTTGTGAGGCGGGCAGCGTCAAACTTGCGCTCAGTTTTACTTGCCAGCACCTGGAGTCAGGGCTAACCCGGATAACCACTCAAACGCGGGTGCATTGCCTGGATCATCAGGCGCTCAAACGTTTCACGCCGTATTGGTACGCAATACGGCCAGTGAGCGGCATGATTCGTCGACGTATGCTTCAGGCAATTGTCCGGAGATCTTTAGAGGGTGGGCACTGATTGAAAGCTGTCTGGTGACGTCTCGGCCAAGGGAAGTTTCAAGACCGCCTCCCAGATAAACGAGCGCTCACTGCGTCATGCTCCAGTCACAGCCAGCAATTCGCTTATCCAGCGAACCTGCCGCGCAGCGTCTTCCAGCTTCTCCTCGGGCAGCGCCTGCCGAGCCCGGGCGAAGTGGTTCAGGGTTTGCTGCTTATGACGCAGCATGCGGCGCCACTTGAGCAGAAAAGCCGGGCTGCGAGCCTTCATCTGTAGCGGGCCGAAGTACAGTTCCTCGGGGGTGTAGACCACAGGCCCAGCGCGCTCGGCAACGATGACTTCGTAGTCGAACCGGTTTTCCCGCAGTACTTCCTCACTAAGGATGCAATAACCGTTTTCCATCAGCCACTGGCGCAGCGGCCGCTCGCCGCCGTTGGGCTGCAGGATCAGACGCTCTTCGCCAGTCAAATGGGCTTTGCCTTCTTCAAGAATGTCGCGGATCGTCTCGCCGCCCATGCCGCAGATGCTGATGGCCGTAATCCCGTCTTCCGGCTGGATCGCAGCCAGACCATTGGCCATGCGTACGGTGATCAATTGGTCCAGATCGTTCTCACGAACCGTGCGTTCGGCCGCGCGGAACGGAGTCAATGCCACCTCCCCCGCCACTGCCGCCGCAATAGATCCGCGGCGCATCAAGGCGACCGGCAGGTAACCGTGATCCGAGCCGATATCGGCCAGTCGCGCCCCCGCAGGCACATGCGCCGCGACGCGCTCCAGGCGCCTGGACAATGTCTGTTCGTTCAACTGCAGCCCCTTTCACCGCTGACATCCAGCACGAATCACCGGACAGGGGCGCGATTCTGGCGAGCAATGCAGCGCATATCAACCCTGGAATTGCGCAGAACCTGTGGGAGCTGCCCCGGTGTCGCTACACCACGCTGTCGCGCAGCAAACACGGGACCTGTAGGAGTGAGCTTGCTCGCGATTCGATCTGTTGGTCGATGAATATATTGCCTGTGCTGAAGCTATCGCGAGCAAGCTCACTCCTACAGAAAATGCATTCCAGATCAGGTAGTTATTTCTTGTTTGATAGGAGCTGAGCTTGCTCGCGATAGGGCTGAACGCGCCCCGGCTGACAACTGTGTTGCCAGCATCGCGAGCAAGCTCGGCGCCCACAAAACCGATCAGACCTGTGGAATCAGGCCGACGCAGTTGCTACATGACCATCGATATCCAATAGCGAGGCATAAAAGTCCGGCCGTGATAGCTGCAGATGTTCACGCGTACCGGCCCATCGTGTGACGACGCAAGCCAGAATCTCGACAGCACCTGGATTGTCAGGGCGCCACGCCGCCGTGCCCCCAAATACATCGCTAAACGTCTCCCAGTGTCCGTACAACCGGGACTTTGCGCCGTTAACCAGTTGCTGCAAGTGATCCGGGTTCCCGTCAGGCAACCAGCGCTCCGGGTAATCGATGATGCCGATGGCTGCGTAACAGTTTGAGGCGATGTACACCAAACCGCGGAGTTGTATAGCTCGTTCAGACGGGTTCAGGGACAATAGCCCCGAAGCAGGAAACTCCAGTCCGAGACAGGTCAATATCGCCGCGCTTTCAGTCAGCACAGTGCCATCGGGTAAAACCAGAGTGGGCACTTGCAGTAGCGGATTAATCCGTCGCAGCTCATCCCTGCCACTGCCCTCCTCCCAGGAACTGGCTGCCACCAACCGGTAGTCGGCGCCGCAATATTTCAGTGCTATCTCGATAGCTGCGGAACCAGAACCCTCTACTCCGAAAAGCGTGTACATGCCTCAACCCTCCATTGGTCGTAAGTGAGAGTATTAGTTAGCAGCGATTACATACTCCTGGCCACTAGCTGCTCTCCTGGCGCGCAGTCATTGTTGCCAACTGACAGCCAGCGTTGACGTATCATAGACGTTCGCTTACGCACGGATTTCATAATGATTAGCCAGTCCCCACCCTCCACAACGCGCTCCTGGGCATTTTGGTGCA
Organism: Pseudomonas syringae group sp. J309-1; assembly: GCF_032582135.1. Lineage (NCBI taxonomy): Bacteria > Pseudomonadati > Pseudomonadota > Gammaproteobacteria > Pseudomonadales > Pseudomonadaceae > Pseudomonas > Pseudomonas syringae group sp. J309-1. Next base: position 30,782 of record NZ_JAWHNU010000044.1, read on the forward strand.
AACCGGCGGTGTTTCTGCTGGTGGCCGTCATCGGCCTGTACTACGTCAAGTGGTCACCTTATTACCTCAAGTCGTTCATCGCCGCCGATACCCATAGCATTGGCGGCTCGATCCTCAACGATAATCTGACGTCGCCGTTGTTGGCTGCGCTGACTTATGCCCAAGTGTATTTTCTGGCGATCTGGAAGGCTGCCGTTCTGGCGATCATCCTTGGCTCGTTGGTACAAGTGCTTATTCCCCGCGACTGGTTGCTGCGCGCGTTTGGAAAAGCGGGCTTGGGCTCTACGCTGCGGGGGAGCTTGTTCGCTCTGCCGGGCATGATGTGCAGCTGCTGCGCGGCCCCCGTGGCGGCCGGGCTACGGCGACAGAACGTGTCGGAGGGTGCGGCGTTGGCGTTCTGGATTGCTAACCCGGTACTTAACCCCGCTACCTTGATCTTCATGGGCTTCGTACTCGGCTGGCAGTTCACCGCCCTGCGCCTGGTGGCAGGCGTTGGACTTGTGCTCGGTGCGTCTTTACTCGCCCAGCACATGTCGCGACCAGAGGCGCTGCCGAAAGCGGCTGTGGATGCTGTTGAGGTGGCCACTGCCGCAGATACCCGCAGTCTCCCGGTGCAGTGGTTACGCACGATGTGGCAGTTGTTCTGGACCACCATCCCGATCTACGTGCTGGCGGTGCTGATCCTCGGAGCGGCACGGGTATGGTTATTCCCTCACGTTGATGGAGCAATGACCGATAGCTGGCTATGGCTGGTGCCACTTGCTGTCGTGGGCACTTTGTTTGTGATCCCCACCGCGGCAGAAATTCCTATCGTGCAGGCCCTCATGGGGGTCGGCTTGGGTACAGCTCCAGCAGTAGCGCTATTGATGACGCTGCCGAGCGTCAGCCTGCCGTCGCTATTGATGCTGCGCAAATCCTTTGATCGTCGGGTGCTGGTGGCCGTCGCATTGCTGACCATGCTGGTGGGCATTATCAGCGGCGTCATCGCGGCGCTGGTCTTCTAGAAAGGCGCAGGCGCCGCTGGGTTCACGCGTGGCGGCGCTGCAGTAAATAATCCCTGACGGCGGCCTGATCACCGGCAAACTCGATACGCCCGGACTTGCTGTCACGCTGGTAGGCGTACATCGGGTCATAGTACTCGGTGAGCAATTGCTCGATCCATTGCCGATGAGCGTCCACCAGCCCCGTTGCCTGCTGCATCTGCAGGGCGCTATCCATAATCACCGCCAGGCGATTGTAGCGCTCTCCCCCCAGGCGCCTGAGGTTGCTGGCCAGACTCTGGCGCAGGCGTTCGGCGAACGCATTGAATCCTTCCTCCGCGCCATGGACAGCGACAAAATCTGCGCACAGGTCGATAACGTAATCCTTGAGGATCCGTTCAACCCGACTCTCGACGCTGTCTTGCAGCCACACCAGAGGCGCGGCTTGCATCTGCCGAAACAGCGAAAGAGGCACTGCACGGCTGCCAATAGCGCGACCTTCGTCCTCGAGTACGAAATGTTCGGCACCGCGATGGCGTTTCTTCAGGATGTCCACAGCCAGGGCATTTTCAAAGTCGATCTGCCCGGGCTGAGCACTGACACGTTTGCCGAAGCTGGAGCCGCGATGGTTCGCGTGGCCTTCGAGGTCGAGGGCGTTACTCAACCCCGCCAGCACTTCAGTCTTGCCGGACCCGGTCAAGCCCCCGACCACGACCATGTCACACTCCTGAACGGCGCACTCGATGGTGTCGATAAGGAAGGTGCGCATTGCCTTGTAACCGCCTGACACACGCGGGTAAGGGATACCGGCGATGTCTTTCAGCCACTGCTGGGTGATCTGCGACCGCAGGCCACCGCGAAAGCAATACAGATAGCCTTCCGGCTGACAGCGGACGAACTCAGCCCAGCCTTCAATACGTGCTTCTTTGGTAGCCCCGGACACCAACTGATGCCCCAACTCGATGGCGGCCTGCTGTCCCTGTTGTTTATAGGCCGTGCCGACGGCCTCACGCTCGGCATCGTTCATCAGCGGCAGGTTAACGGACTGCCCAAAGGCCCCTTTCGCAAACTCCACGGGCGCGCGGACGTCCATCAGCGGGATATCGTTTAAAAAAATATGGCGCAAGTCGGCGCTGTTCTCGCGCATCAGAACACCTCGACGGCGTTAGCCTGGCGCTCGATCAGCGTGCCTATGGGGCGCAAACTCAGTCCCAGGTCGGTGGCGGTCTGCAGAAACTGCGTTTGCCCCTCTGGGGCTACGGCTACAAGGAGGCCGCCACTTGTTTGCGGGTCGCAGAGCAGATGTTTCTGCCATTCGGTCAATTTGCCGATGCGGCCCCCGTAACTGTCAAAGTTGCGCAGCGTGCCTCCCGGTACGCACCCTTGCTCAAGGTAATAATCGACACTGGCCAGGCGCGGCACGGCACTGGCCTCGATACGTGCGGTCAAGCGGCTGCCGTCGGCCATTTCCACCAAATGACCCAGCAGGCCGAAACCGGTGACATCGGTCATCGCGGTGACCCCGGCAAGCTTGCCGAAGCGGCTGCCGATCGTGTTGAGCGTGCACATCTGGTCCCGCGCCACGCCAATGTCGGCGTCGCGCAGCAGGCCTTGTTTCTCGGCGGTGGTTAGCACACCGATCCCCAATGGTTTGGTCAGATAAAGCGTACAGCCCAGGGTGGCCGTGTCGTTACGTTTCATGAAACGCTTTTCGACCAGCCCCGTCACCGCCAGGCCAAAGATTGGTTCTGGCGCATCAATGGAGTGTCCACCGGCGAGCGGGATGCCCGCAGCGTCACAAACTGCACGGCCACCGCGAATCACTTCACGAGCGATTTCGGGAGCAAGCACGTTGACCGGCCAGCCGAGAATGGCGATGGCCATGATTGGATCTCCACCCATGGCATAGATATCGCTGATAGCGTTAGTCGCGGCAATACGGCCGAAATCGTAGGGGTCGTCGACGATAGGCATGAAGAAATCGGTAGTTGAGACGACTCCGCGCTCTTCATCAATGGCGTAGACCGCCGCATCGTCACGCGACGCATTACCCACCCAAAGCTTTGGATCGAGATTTTGTGCGCCGCTGCCAGCGAGGATCACCTCAAGCACTTGAGGCGATATCTTGCAACCGCAGCCGGCGCCGTGGCTGTATTGGGTCAAACGAACCTTTGCGCTCATTGGATGCCACTCTGCGTGTAAAGGGTGGCAGTCTAACAGAGGCAAAGAACAACAGATTGCGCGGACTCATCACGCTGACGCAGCCCTTGCACTGCTTCTCGGGAAACATCAGCGCTTGCGGCAAATCCTCCCATGTAGCATTAACGAGGCGCTGAGCTGCGGCAGGCCGACGGTCAGGCGACTCGCCATTGCGGTGCTCGACGTAGATCAATCGGCTCCCGAACTGGAACTCGCATAACCAGACGCCCGACGGAGCGCGCCAGTGTCCGAGCATGGATTCGGTTAACAGGTTGATGGCCATGTTGAGCGCTTTGCAGAACGAAAGGTGCTTAGGTTAACTGCTCAGTACCCAGCCTGGGAATCAAGTCAACCCTTGCGACCGACCCTTCACCAGCACATCAATTGGCAGAGCATTCCAAATCGAACAGCGCGCCTTCAGTCATCACATTCGTGCGGTGTTGTGCTGCCGTCACCGACGCAACTGGCGAGTTCAGTTCAGCCGAAGCTCTAAGCCGGTTGAAACACCAGGCTGTCAAAGTTCGAATCGGATCCGCCGCTCGCGACGCTGCGCTTCCGGCAGCGTCTCGCCGCGTCGAACCGCTGCGAGCAACTGTTCGACGCCCATATGGATGGCATCGGCAGGCACATTGCACGGTTTGAAGTTGGGCACGTTGTCGAGACCCTCGCGGTGTGCGCGAATGATTTTGACGTCCTGCTGAATCACGATGTGCGTGTACAGATGAATGAACGGACGCAGTATTCGCAACACCCAGCGCGGCATCGGAAAACGGTAGGCGATGTAGGTGTAGACGCGTGACTGGCGATCATTGACCGGGGTGATCTGGCTGATGATCAGAAAGCCTGAGCGTGCGCCCCACAAGTAATCACAAAAGGTCACATTTGGCGCCAGGAAGCGATCCGTGTGCACCAGTGGCTCAGCGTCCGGGTTGGTCAGCCATTGCATCAGGCCGATCTCGTCGACCTCATCGTGATAGACGACCTCGATGCTCTGCGCCTTGCAAGCCAGCGTCGCCTCCATTGCGCGACCGCTGCTCGACCGAAAAATACCTTCATGAACGAACACCGTGTGCGGCACATCCAGAAAGTTCTGCACCAGACTGCCTACATCGGCGTCAAAGGTGTTGATCATGAAATAGGATTGCCACGGACGCTCGCCATAGGCGGGAAGCCGGAAAATCGGTGTGTCGCGAGCATCGCCCGTACCGGTGTACACCCAGACCAGCCCATCCTGCTCGCACACCGAAAAATGGCGCTGCCTGTAGCGATAACCGGGCGACTTCGGTTCGCCCTGCTCGGCATCCACGCTGGGAATATGCACCACGTGCCCGGTCGCGTCGTAGCGCCAGCCGTGATACGGGCACACCAGGCAGTCATCGGTGATTTTACCGGCCGACAGCCGGGTACCTCGGTGCACGCACTGGTCGAGCAGCGCCGCCGCCTTTCCGCTGCGCTGGCGAAACAGGACGATGTTCAGGCCGAGAATCGTCGCACGGTAAGGTTTGCCGTTGCGCAATTGCTTTTGCGTGCACGCCACATACCATTGCTCGCGCGTGCCATCGCCACGTGTCTCGGTGTCAGGCGTGTCGATGTCGCTGCTCAAACGTGCGGGCATTCAGGTTCTTCCGTGATTGCAAGGAGGGCATTGGCCGTGTCCAGTCGACTGATCAAAGCGCGCGGTTTGACGTCGCCCGCACGAATGCCGGTTGCCTCCGCCGCGCGTTGCAGCAACGCTGCGAGTTGTTGCGCGCCGCCACTCACCAGACGCACACGTACCGGTCCCAACTGACCCAGCGTGCGCGCATGACCATAGTGAAAGGAGCTTTGCAACGCTGTGTCGATGTCGTTTGCCAATACCTCGCAGGGTATCGCCGATGATGTCGACACAAGGGCTACATAATGCGGCGGTGTGTTTCTGGAGTCAGGAATCAGGCATGCGCTGTCTGCACTGTCGATGCACTGCGCCAGAACACCCTCGACAAGCTGTTCATCCAGTTTCTCACCCACCAGATCGCAGGCACTTGCGCTGCGCCCGACAAACTCTACCCGCGGCGTATCGCCCTGTTTGCCGACCACGCGTACCCGATCACCCAAGGCATACCGGTAAAGACCCGCCCCGGTGGTCAGCAACACTTGCGCGGTTTCGCCCATGCGTAGCGAGTGAGCGCCTTTCGGCAGACCGTCGTCACCGACGAATTCCAGATAATGACTGCCAATCGCCAGCGGGCAGCCCGCCCCTTCGCCAAACGGCACACTGACCACGCCTTCGGTGGCGAACAGGCCTTTTGGCAACCAGCGTGCCTGAGGAAAACGCGTCGCCAGTTGCGCCGCGTACCCACGACTAGGCCCGTCCATCCAGCAACTGACCGCTGCCAGACGCGGCCATAGCTCAGTGAATACTCCTTGAGCACGGGCATGGCGCAAGGCTTGTTTGCGCGGCGCTGGCAGCATTGCTTCGAGCCAGTCACAGGTCTGCCGGCTTTCGGGGTTTTCGGTGTCGAGCAAAGGTTGTAGCAGGCTGCTCAGAAACGTCGGGCTCCACACGCTGATAATGCTCAGGTCGGCATCGGCAACCAGGGCAAGCAGCGTTTGCCTGCGCCAGTGCACAACGTCATGAGCCATGTCGGGGATCAGCAGAGTGCCCGCCAGCCCGGCAATTGCACTGCCTTGCAGGTATTGCAGATCGCTGACACTGCCAATCGGTATGCCATTGGCGCTTATCGCAGATTGCTGCAAGGGCGGCGACATTGACCAATAGCCGCTGCCGTGGCTGATTTCCGGAACCTGGCGGTACATGTCAGCCAGCCAGACCGTCAACGAACCCTGCAACTGGGCAAGAAATTCCCGCGTGTAGGGGATGTGTTTCTGCAGCGCGCTATTGCCGCTGCTGCGCTCGAAAAACAACGGTGGGCTGTTAGTAAGCACCGCGCCGCTGTCGTGCTGCGCCTGTTCGACCCAAGGCTGCAGTTGCGCGTAAGTGAATGGCGGCACCTTGTCCCGAAAGTCGCTGGCGTTGCGAATCCCGGCAAAGTCATGGGCACGGCCAAACGCACAATCGCGATTGGCAGACAACATGCCCAGCAACAAACGCTCCTGAGCCTGCTCAGGTTGCTTGAACTGCGTCTGCCACTGGTCCAGTACGGCGTGCGTACTGTCAATGAATGACTGCCAGAGCGCTCTCTTTACGTCGCCATCGGTCTGCATCAAAAATAGGTCTTGTCGAGACTGGACAGGTCATCGGGCAATCGCTGCGGCGGCGTGAACACCTGGAGCCAGCCGAACCACAGTGGCCGGGTTTCCTTGAGGTTCGATGCCGCATGCATGTGCTGCCAGTGCATCTGCGAATGACGGTGGTGAGTCAGGTTGTAATTGAAGTTGAGGAATGCCCAGCGAACCAAACGCGGCGCACGCATGTTGTAGGCACCTTCGACGACATCTATCGGGGTACGCATGTGGTAGACCCACTGCAGTGACGACCAGGAAAAACCAAACGCGATGTAGGTAATCAGCACCACTTCCCAGGTCCAGCCAAACAGATACGCGCACGCCAGCCACACGATAATGCCTGCGATAACTTCCTTGCGGATACGCCGAAAGTCGTTGATGGAGAAGTCTTTGAACGCCGCTGCATAAGTGTTGACCTCACCACTTTGCGACCAGCGATCGGCCACGCGCGGGGGCAGCAAAGGCAGCAGCAGGCTGCCGATGAACGCCGCCAGCCAGATACCGCCAAGCACTGCAAAATAGTATTCCAGGCGTTTGCGCAGCAACGATTCATCCGGCATGGCGAAGTCCGCCAGCTCAGCACGCGTACGGTTTCGCGAGTGATGCCCTAGGTGGTTGATGTGGATCAGCGTCGCGGAGGCGCCAAACAGGGTGGAAGCCCAGCACATCATCAGGTAATTGGTTGTCTTGTTGCTGTGCGCGAGACTGTGAAACGCCTCATGCATCATCGAGAACACGCCTTGCATGACCAGACAGAACGGAATCAGGATCAGCCATTTCCACGCACCTGCGTCGGTGTGTGACAGCCATGTGAGGGTCCCGCCCCAGAGCAGCGTCTGGAGGGCCAGCACCGCCAGATTTGCCGTGTCGAAACGGCGTGCTGGCAAAATATCCTTATAAGTGCGCATAAAGTAACCACATGTAAAAATGCAGAGTATACCTGCCTGCGCATGCGGAAGTTTATTCGGCAGTTTCAAGCCTGCCGGACTCTGGCACACTGTGCGCCCTGATCATCACAGTAAGCCGGGCACCATGTCGCTGTTCAAACGCATCCTCTCACGACGCTCGGCGGCACAGCTCTCCCCGCAGGTTATCGCTTACCGCTCGATACGCTTTACCTTCGATGACAGCATCCCACGTTACTGGCACGCAGGTCGGGCGCACACCACGCGCTTTTTCGACTGCCTGTCGTTCATGTTCCCTCAGGGGGAAAGAATCTTCATCGAAAGCGTGGTGCATTTTCGCCACAAGCTCGCCAAGGGCAGCGCGCTCGACAAGGCCGTCGACGACTTCATCTATCAGGAAGCCTCACACATGCGCGAGCACCGCGCCTACAACCAGCGGCTTGGCGCACAAGGCGCGCCGGTCGAAAAGCTGGAACGCATGCTGCTGCGGCGTAGAAAGGAAAGCGAGCGGCTACCGGCCAGCTTCCGGCTGGCACTGACCGCCAGCCTTGAACACATCACCGCGATACTGTCCGATCAGCTTTTGCGTAACCCGGCCTACCTCAAGGACGCCGACCCGACAATGGTTGGCCTGTGGCGCTGGCATGCGCTGGAAGAGATCGAGCACAAGGCAGTTGCCTATGACGTGCTGTGCACCGTCGAGCACAACCCGGTATGGCGTTACCTGCTTCGCTGTGTGGCGATGATCAGCCTGTCGGTGTATTTCACCTTCGATCTCGCATACTTCACCTATCACTTGGTGCACGGCGACAAACAACACCGCAACTGGCGTGAATGGCTGCGTTTGCAGTGGTGGCTGTTCGTCAATCCGGGCCTGCTTTCGCGCATCGTGCCTGCCGGGCTGTTCTGGTTTTTGCCCGGCTTCCACCCCAACCGCATCGATACCCGCGAGCTTCTCGACAGCGCTCGCCAGGCGCTCGATGAGCGGCGTTGAGCGCAGGGTTCAGGGCCAATCCGCATGACTAATATCTGGACACCCGAGGGCTTTGACGACTGGCAAAGCCATTTCCCGGCTACAGACTTCGTGCGCCCGCCTGCAGCGCTGGACTGGACCGAACTGTTCCTCAAAAGCTGGCGAACGCCCCCGTCCACCCTGCCGAAGGACACACTGGTGGTGCTGGTCGCAGGGCTTTATTCGGAATTCATACTCTATTGCAATCGGGCCTGTGCGCGGTCGCTGAAGTCTGAGGGCTACGAGGTTCTGCGCATGCCGGTGCGGTCTTCGCGCGGGGTCATTGCGCAGGGCGAACACATTGCAACGGTACTCGGCAAACGCCTCAGACCCAGGCAGCGATTTGTGGTGCTGGCACACAGCAAAGGCAGTCTGGATACGCTGGCGACGCTGACCCAGAACCCGGCCTTGCTCGACGCCTGTGACGGCATCGCGCTGGTGCAACCGCCCGTTGGCCCCTCGCCGATCATTGACGACTTGCTGGGCTACAGCACTCGTGACACTGGCCCGGGTTATCGCATGGACAGGTTTCGTCAGGCGATGGTCAACAGCACACTGCTAGCCGAGGGTACACGGGACATCAGCAGCCACCGCGACCCGCAGGTCGCCAACATGCTGTCCGCCCTGCCCGACACGCTGCACTGTGTACATGTTGTCAGTTGGTCTGCGGTGCGGCGCTCACGCTTCGACACACACCATCAACGCCTGAACGCCCTGCGTCCGGGGCATGCGCATGATGGCCAGTTCTATATGGAAGACCTGGCAATACCAGGCCTGCCGCAAATCTGCCTGCCGGATGTGGATCATGGCCAGCCAATACTGGGCGGCGCCGGGTTTGATCCGGCAAGGTTCTGGCGAACGTTGCTGGAAGTCCTGCACCAGACCGTGCCGGTCAGAACCGATCACACCAGATAGATCTCGAACCCCGGAACACCCGTCGCACATGCCTCGGTAAAAACAGGGGTGTTGCTGCCGCAGGGAGCCGTGTAGAGGTCCATCGGCAGGGACACACTGCGATAACGGCGCATCGCCGGCCACAGCGGGTCATGGTCGTACAGGCAAAGCTGCATCAATGAATAATCTTTGCGCACCTGCGCCCAGGCAGCATCCAGCAAAGCGGCAAACACGTGGGGATCACGCTGTCGAACCTGTAGGTGGGTCAGGTAGATATCTCGCAGGGCGTTACCCGGCGAGGCAATGCCCGGTCGGCCGGCCAGCGGTGCGATCGCGTTGAAGCCCAGGCGCAGCAACTGTTGGGCCACGGGCATTTGCTCGACAACGATCCGTTTTATCTTTCCTGCATCCCATGGCGCCACACAGCCAAGCAGGTTATCGCGCTCGTCGACCGCCAGCAAAAACGAGCCAATGCTGAAGTCAGGCCAATGGCTGAGCCTGCGCTCGAATTCCGCCTCGCTGAACACGCAGCCGAACGATTGCCGGGAAGACTCGCTGTCGAGAAACGCCCTCAGTGCATCCATATGTCGCGGCTCGGCGTGGATCACTTGCACCCCGGCGCACGTGCGAGGTGCGCTGCTCAAACCGCGCTGGCCATACACCGAAACATTGCTGTAGCCACGCCAGTGGGCCAGTTTCAGAGGGTTGGCACGCCGTCGTCCTAGCAGCGACTGAATGGCCAGCGGGTTATCGCGAATGATGCAGCAGTACGCTTGCTGCACGCTTGTCTGCAGGGACAGATCGGCGAGACGCGTCTGGACTTCTGCCATCCATGAGCGGGACAGCCTGCGGTCAGGCATCAACCGTAAATCACCCAGATAGGCGACCGGTTCAGCGCTGCCCTGCAGGTAACCATCGCGTACCACCAGACTGGCCGAGCCGCGCAGCTCGCCTTCTGGACTTTGGGCAACCCAGGTCCGGTGATCGGCGGAATGGCAGTGATGCAGGGCAAAGTAATCAGGACTGCGGTCAAAGCGCAGTGGCATGCTGCCGCGCATGGCGTGACGCTGTTGAAAGTCCAGAAGCTGCGAGTTGTCCGCCGGACCCGCCTGACGAATCAGCACGTCGAATGCTGCTCGGCCATGATCAGGCGTCGCGCCAGCGGCCGCAGGTTTTCAGGCGTAAAGCGGCACAGGCAAACCAGCTCGTCGCCCTTGGCATAACCAGGGTTTTTTTGCAGAAAGTAGGCAACGTCCGGCAACCTCGCATGATTTTCCGACACTTGTGCAAGCTCTGCGGTCAGCCGCCCCTGCGGAGTCTTGAAGGACAGCAGGCCGGTGGCAGGGTCGTAGGCATCGCCAAAACGCGTATACGCCAGGTGATCCATCAAGGCCTGCACATGAGGTTCGGTCAAATGCCCCGCACGAGGGGCGTAATCCAGTACCATCGCCCGCAGATAGCGATAAGTCCGATGCCCTTTGCAGATCAGAAACCAGTACAGGGGCACGTCGGGAGCCTGACGCCACAGGTCGCCAATCAGTCGGGACCAGGCGAAAGCGAGCTGCTGGCTGCCCCAGTGTTCAGGAGTAATGATGGTGTCGCCGGAGAAAATGAACCTGCCGGGCTGGTTGTCCCAGTGCATTTCAAACAGCTTCAGCGTCGAAAAGCCCATGATCGTGTCGCAGGCGTCACGCAGCACGACGCAGTGGGTCTTGTCGTCAAGATCCTGCTTGAACCGTAACAGACAGGTATCCTGATAACAGGCGGAATAAATCTCGAACATCCGATCAATATCACTCGGTTGCAGATCGGAGCGCTGTACAGCAGTCGCGCACAAACTCATGGAGGCCTTCGATGTATGGATACACAATGACCGGATTCTGAATGGCCGGGCAGCTGAGGGCAATGAATCTGTCAGCTCAATTCAATGCCTCACCGCCTCTGCAATCATCATTGCGCACCTGTCAGCCTGGCTGACTTTCCGCTTGCGCACGTATCAAATGAACCAGGCTTTATCCTGACAGGCTTTGCCCACATGCACCCTCCTCACTCCGCCGCTTCCAGCGTTGATCGGCCTGTTACCTGGCTGATGATGTACCTGTTGGTCACCGGCCTGCTGTACTTTCTGGTCACGCATGTACCCATGGGTTCTGTGCAGCTTGTGCAGCCCGGAATTGTCGACGCTCACGTTCCCCTTCTCCCGTTCACGCTGCCCCTGTACCTCAGCTACACCATGGTCATGCCGGTGCTCGTGTACATGGGGCGTCAGTCGACATGGCTGCTGCCGGCGTTCTTTGCCGGTGCCCTCGCGGCGGGCTTGTGTCTGGTCTGCCATCTGTTTTGGCCAACCATGATCCTGCGCCCTGAAACCGGCTCTGCCTGGCTCGACTGGCTGTACCGGCTCGATGCTCCACTGGCCGCCTCGCCCAGCGGGCATGTGGCATTGCCTGTAGCAATCAGCGTCGCAATGGCTGGCTTGCGACTGCAAAAAGCCTGGATATTTACCATCTGGAGTGTGGTGCTGATGCTGACGGTAATGACCACCGGGCAGCATGTGTTTACCGACATGGCCTATGGCGCGGCCATCGGTGTCGCCTGCGGCGTGGCGACGCTGATCTTCAAGCACTATGCGGTGGACATGCGCACCTTGTCGGCTCTGTTGCTCGAGTGGCTGTGCATCCTGGTCACGATCCGCGTCGCGCTTCACCTCGCAGACTGGCGTTTTTACCTGCTGGCCATGCTTATCGTTGCAGCACGCCAGCACGCGCTGTTCGTGCTGTATCACGACGCTACCCACTACAACCTGACCCGGCGACGCAGCACCAACGACTTTCTGACCAACCTGGCGATCGGTGTTCCAGGCCTGGTGCCCATCGAATTCTATCGCCCGCTGCACCTTGAGCATCATCAGCACGCCGGGACCGAGCAGGACCCGGAGCGCCGCTTCCTCTATTTCCGTCAGCCGTGGCGTTTTCAGCCGTTGAGCGCAAAGCTACTGACGAAACAACTGCTGGGTGACCTGCTGATGGTCAATACGCTGCGCAACATCGCGGCCTACAAGGCTGCCGGTGGCGCGCCGCCCAGGCTCACCCGGCCTTTGCTTGCCGCAGCGCTGGTCTGGCTGATGATTGTGGCCTGCCTTGTCTGGCAATGCTCGATCCAGGAAGTGGGCTTGCTGGCGATGCTGTGGTTCATCCCCCTGATCACCCTGGGCACTCTGCTGCAGAAAATTCGCAGCATTGCCGAGCACAGCGGCGGCCCCGGCGTCACGCCCGGCTGGCAGGAATGGACATACGCCTGGCGCGTGGGCTGGCTGGGGCGGTTCTTCATCTGGCCGTACAACATCAACCTGCATCTGCAGCATCACCGCACAGCGAGCATCCCCTGGCATTCCCTGCCCGGCGCCGTCGGCAAAGACGAGCACCTTCTGCCGTCACGGGCATTGCCGTCGCTGATGTGGTCAGGGCTGCGGCGCAAATCCTGATGCGTATTCGGCATCCGATTCCTGCTCCATTCAGTCGCCCACCTGGCCTTCCAGCAGCTCGGCAATGGCGATACGGCTCATGGCGTCTTCCGAGGCTTTGAGGCAGTTATCTGCCAAAAGCAGCCACTTCAAGTACCGCTCTGGCGCCCCTCAACCACCTCACCCTGCCCCCTCAACACCGTGATATCCCGCTTGGGCGGTACGCCGAACAAGCGGCTGTATTCACGGCTGAACTGAGACGGGCTTTCGTAGCCGACTTTGAATGCCGCTGTAGATACATCCTTGTGTTCGTTAAGCATCAGACGCCTTGCCTCGTTCAACCGTAGCCATTTCTGGTACTGCAAAGGGCTCATTGCGGTGAGCTGGCGGAAGTGATGGTGAAAGGTTGCAGCGCTCATTTGCACCTGGGCCGCCAGTTCGTCGACGCGGAGCGCGGAGGTGTAATTCAGTTTCAGCCAGTCGATGGCTTTGGCTATGCGATAGCCCTGGCCATCAACGGCTGTGATCTGTCGCAGCCTGTTCGCCTGGTCGCTCATCAATAGCCGGTAGTGAATTTCGCGCTTGATCAGCGGGGCGAGAATCGCAATGGCGTCGGGCTCCTCAAGCAGCGCCAGCAAGCGCTCGAAGGAGGCCAGCAAGGCATCGGTCACTGTGCCGATGCCGACGCCCCCCACCACGGATTTATCGCGGACCGGCGACAGACCGCCCTGCGCTGCCAGTTCAGCCAGCATGCGCACATCCAGCTTCAGTGTCAGCCCAAGGCAGGGTTGCTCCGGGCTAGCGGCCAGCACTTCGGAATTGGCGGGCAAATTCAGCGAGGTGATCAGGAAACGCGACGGGTCGTACGGATATCCCTCGCCACCGACCCACAGCTGCTTCTCGCCCCGGGCGACAAGAATGATGCTCGGCTCGACCATGCACACCACAGGTGGCGACGGGTGCTCACGACGGAAGAAGCCAAGCCCTTCGATGGGCGTACCGAAATCACCCGGACGGTCGATCCGGTCGCCAATGATCCGCGCCAGCTTTTCCTGTGCCGACGAGTGTTGAGCAGCAGTGTTTTTATTGATCGCCATATTCGTCTCGCGTCTCTTCACTGAACTCTAACCCGGCGGCATTCAGGCGTCCTGCAAAAAAACAGAGACTCAGAGGATCAGGCAAGTAAGTCAGTGGAATGCACTACAGAGCCTGCCGCCATACCGGGAAAATGATCATCAATGACCTGCAGCACTGAACAACCCTCCTGATTGCTCCGGTATCCAGATTGATAACGCCTGCAATCAACCACTCATTAAAAGGAATACCAAGTGAAACGTATCTTGCTTGCGTTCGGGCTGCTTGTTGCCTCGTTTTCCTCAATAGGAGCCAATATGACTAACGGCGCGGACAACTTCTACAAAAGTGAGAAAGTGACCACCGAAAAGGTCACGTTCAAGAATCAGTACGGCATGAAAGTGGCAGGTAATCTATTCATGCCCAAAGGCCTGAATGCTAAAGCCAAACACGCCGCAATCATCGTTGGCCATCCCATGGGCGCAGTGAAAGAACAGAGTGCAAACCTGTATGCCACCAAGATGGCGGAACAAGGCTTCGTCACGTTGTCGCTGGACCTGTCGTTCTGGGGCGAGAGTGAAGGCATGCCGCGCAACGCCGTTGCACCTGAGATCTACGCGGAAGACTTCAGCGCCGCGGTGGACTTCCTGTCCACTCAGCCGATTGTTGATCGTGAGCGAATCGGCGTTATAGGTATCTGCGGCAGTGGCAGCTTTGTTATCAGTGCGGCCAAGATCGACCCGCGAATGAAGGCCATCGCGACCGTCAGCATGTACGACATGGGCGCCGCCAATCGTAACGGCCTCAAGCACGCCGTGACACCGGAACAACGCCAACAGATCATTCGCGAAGCCGCTAATCAACGCCTTGCAGAGTTTCAGGGCGGTCCCGTTCGCTACACCGGCGGCACCCCGCTCACGCTGACCGGCAATGCCATCGGCGACGAGTTTTACGACTTCTACCGAACACCGCGCGGCGAGGTCACGCCAGCCGGCGCGTCACCAAAAACCACCACAATGCCAACGCTGGCCAGCAACGTGAAGTTCATGAACTTCTACCCGTTCAACGACATCGAGACCATCTCGCCACGCCCAATGCTGTTCATCACAGGCTCCGAGGCACACTCCCGTGAGTTCAGCGAGGATGCATTCAAGCGTGCCGGTGAGCCCAAAGAACTGGTCATTATCCCGGGTGCAGGGCACGTTGACCTCTATGACCGGGTCAACCTCATACCGTTCGCCAAGCTGACCACGTTCTTCCAAAGCAACCTGAAGTAACCCGGTGGGTGCCGAGACTGGGCACCCACATCTTTTCGCGGCATCGACTCAGATGCCGCGACGCTTCAAGCACCACAGGACACATCATTCAATGACCAACACCTATCACGCCTCCCGACAGAACAATCAGCATTCATGGGGCGCAGTGCTCGCCATGTCCCTCGCAGCTTTTGCACTGGTCGCTTCGGAGTTCATGCCTGTCAGCCTGCTGACGCCCATTGCTGCCGACCTGAACGTTACCGAGGGGCAAGCCGGGCAAGGGATTTCCGTGTCGGGGCTGTTCGCCCTGTTCACCAGCCTGCTGATCCCGGCAGTAGCAGCGCGGGTTGACCGCAAGTTGCTGCTGCTATCGCTCACGCTGCTGATGATCATCTCCGGCACCGTGGTAGCGTTCGCCCCCAACTACTCAATATTCATGGCCGGACGCGCACTGATCGGCGTTGCCATTGGAGGTTTCTGGTCACTGTCTGCAGCAACGGCGATGCGGCTGGTACCGGAAGATCAGGTGACACGGGCCATGGCTATCGTCAATGGCGGCAACGCGCTGGCGACCGTTGTTGCGGCACCTTTGGGAAGTTTCCTTGGCGCCTTGATCGGTTGGCGCGGAGCGTTTTTCTGCGTCGTGCCGGTCGCCCTGCTCGCCTCTGCCTGGCTGCTGTTCAGCCTGCCTGCGATGAAAGCAGTCGGCAGTAAAGGCAGCACCAACGTATTCCAGTTGATGAAGAAGATGCCGGTGGCATTGGGCATGGTGGCGGTCAGCGTGTTTTTCATGGGGCAGTTCATGCTGTTCACTTACCTGCGCCCGTTCCTTGAGACCGTCACGCATGTCAGCGTTTCGATGCTTTCACTGATGCTGCTGATCCTGGGCCTGTCCGGTCTGGCGGGCACATTCCTGATCGAGATCTTTCTCAAAAACGGTCTGCATCGAACACTGGTTGTTATCCCTATGCTGATGGCTGTAATCGCACTGGCATTGGTTTCATTTGGCAGCTCATCGATTGCCACAGCGGTACTGCTGGGCTTCTGGGGACTGGTTGCCACTGCCGCGCCGGTGGGATGGTGGACATGGCTGGCGAAAACCCTGCCTGACGATGCAGAAGCAGGCGGCGGGCTGATGGTCGCGATTGTTCAGTTGGCAATCGCACTGGGCGCGACGGTTGGCGGTTTTGTGTTCGACCTGAGCGGCTACCAGGCCACCTTCGAATTGAGCGCTGCGTTGCTGGTGGTCGCCGCTGTGCTAGCGCTGTTGGCGGCGCGGGCCGCATCCGGTGTATCGCGAACATCCGCTGACACGGTGAGTTGACTCATACGCGCCGGATATCCTGCGCTTCTCTCGACAAGGAGATATTCATGACCCGATTACATCGCTTACGTCAAAGTGCTCTGCGCGTAATGGTTGGCCTGATGGCTCTCGGCACTCAGGTCATATCGATATCGGCCGTCGCAGAAACAACCGCGACGTCCACACGAACAAATGAGCAACGCATATCGATGACGGTTGGCGAACGCCGTTTCACTGTCACTCTCGCTGACAACGAGACCGGCCGGGCGTTTGCTGCGAGGTTGCCGCTCACCCTGGACATGCCTGACCTTAACGACAACGAGAAACACGTCACCCTCTCGCAGCAGTTGCCTACCGCACCCTTCCGTCCGGGCGTGATCCGTAACGGTGATCTCATGCTGTACGGTTCGAACACGTTGGTGCTTTTTTACCTGACGTTTGATTCGCCCTATTCATACACCCGGATTGGCCGGGTCGAGGATGCAGACGATCTGGCTCAGGTGCTCGGAAGAAACAGCGCTCGGGTGGTGTTTGCTGCGCAATAGGCGACTGACGATACGATCACGCTGGCTCCCCGATACACCACCACCGAACCTTGACTTCGTCGTCCGGCTGGGTCACGTCATGCCCGTGCTCCACAAAATGCTCGGGCAGATGCAATGCAAGCGTCTGGCTTAACAAATCAGGCTTAAGGGCATTGGTTTGCCCTAAAAAGCTCAGGTAATAATCTCGATCATAAAAAACCGTGACCTCACTCTGGTGGACCCAAGGCCACACAAAAATGCATGCGACCCGATAGTAATCCTGCGAACGGTCGGCGGCTCTGGACAGATGGGCAGCGGCTTCGAGCAACTGTTGAATACAGAACGCCTGAACTTCGATTCTGGCCCGAGAGCCTTGGACTAACGACATATCGACCGGGATTTTAAAGTTGTTATATTTTTCCCCTTTCTCAGAGCGAGGGTAATAAATATCACTGAAGCTTGAGGCCCAACGTTCCAATGCACGAAGGCGGCGAGCAACGCCCCTGACTCGCTTGCCGCTGGTACTTATTTTTCTCATGCACAGACCTGCCAAAATCAATTCGCCACGTAGTCGCCCGGACTATCCGACATAAGAAAAAACAACGTACTCAAACCCGTTGAATGAAAAAAGCGCGACTTCTTTCATGCCCATTTTCAGATGGGCACGCAGAGAGGGTTCGTTGTCTTGGCGTATGAAAAGAACGCCCTCACGCCCCGGCTCAAGGCTTCGCAGATCAGCAAACATCTTCTGCGCCAGGCCTCTGACGCGCTCTTGCTCTCCGACACAGATCGGGCCATAGACATAGGCGTCGGGCGCGCCGTGATAAGCGGCAAACATGGCTTGCACGATAGGCAGATCCGCGTTCATCGCTCGAGTGGTGGTCATCAGGAAACCAGTGATGCGTCCATCGCGCCGCGAGACGATCAGCGGCATCTCGCTCATCATCGCCTCCACTCGCGAGCGAGGCAGGCTTGCAGAAAGGGAACCGCCCTGGGCGATTTGATTGGCAGCCTGGAGCTCTAGAATCCCTTCCAGGTCAGCTTCGTCAGCTCTGCCTATATGGGTTTGATGCTGGGTCATTTGGGCTTTTCCACTATTAGCGTCCATGCGCCGATACTAACCGGCGTGGGGTAATGCACAAGGGTGTCGGTCATTGGTCAAGATGGTAAGCAGGCCGGCCAGTATCAGCAGGAACAGCACCTTCAAAACCCAAACTGACCAAGTCCAGTTAGTCGACGAAGACGTCGACTATGCGCACGGGCTTGGTATCGCTGACGTAGTCTTCGAGGCTCTCGGGAAGCAATGTGCTTTGGCCGCGATGTTCACCTTGGATGAAGCGCTTCATGGGCAGCCCTGCTGAAGTATCATTACCCCATCATAATGCTACGAGCTAGGTGGGCGCCCCCGCCAATCAGGACTGCACTCCACATCTCAAACTTTAGGGAAGATATACGTTAAATGCGTGAGCGAAAGGCAGCACGATTACTAGTTATAAGCCCCGCTCGAGATGTCCTGCTTTTCAAATTTCTTCACAAAGACGGTGCCTTAGCCGGGAGAAATTACTGGGCCACCCCTGGCGGTGGCCTTGAGGATGGAGAAACATTTCACGGCGCGGCAATACGTGAACTGCGTGAGGAGACCGGTATTCAGGTCAACAAAGTTATAGGACCTGTGGCAGCTCGCAGGTTTTCAATGCTCCTGCCCAGCGGCGAGACGGTATTGGCAGTTGAGCAGTATTTCGTTGTGCACGCAGAAAACCTTGTCCTTTCCAGCTCCGAATGGACCCTACACGAGACTCAGGTCATGGCAGATCATCACTGGTGGTCCGCTCCCGAACTGAGATCTACTGAAGAAACGGTATGGCCAGAGGCATTAGTTGAGATGCTCGTGGATGTAGGTGTCTTCGAACCGGATGCGTAACCGTCACCGCGAGTCCATATGCGTTTTTACACACTCTGGGCCAAGAGCAGACATTGATAATGGGTGTGGGTCAACTGCTGGAGGTTGTCGGTCACCAGGGAGAAAATCGCAACCATACTGGATTTGACCGCAGAGTCCCCTAACTCTTGTAGCGCAGAGCATTGACGATCAGTGAAAAGGCTGGCAAGGACTGCCTCCTGCTCGGGTAGTAAAGGTGATATCCGGGAAAAGTTGGCGACCAGTCTTCTAGAACACGGATTAACCGACCATCCTCGACATGTGCCTGCACAAGATCCTCCGGTGCATATGCCAGCCCGCATCCTTGCAGAGCGGCGGCCATTATTTGGGGTGAGTTGCTAAATATCATCTGGCCAGACACCTGAACCTGTAGCGCCTTGCCGGCCTTGGAAAACTCCCAGGCATACAAACCACCATGAGTCGGTAAACGCAGATTCGCGCAGTTATGAGTTGTAAGATCTTGGGGAATCTTTGGTTTTGCACGATGAGCAAAGTAACTCGGCGCTCCCACCACAGCCATTCGAAAGTCAGGGGAAATCCTGACTGCGATCATGTCCTTTGCCACTTGATCGCCTATACGCACTCCGGCGTCGAAGCGTTCAGCGACGATATCAATTAACCTGTAGCCGATGTTGATCTCTATAGTCAGATCGGGATATTCCGGCAGCAACCTAGAGAGTTTCGGCCAGAGAATGGTAGATGCCGCATGGTCGGGCGAGGTGATCCGGATAGTTCCGGCCGGCTTGTCACGCAGCTCTCCTAACGCGGCAATTTCGGCTTCTATCCCCTCGTAGTAAGGCACAAGGCTCACAAGCAATCGCTCGCCGGCTTCGGTCGGCGACGCGCCGCGTGTGGTGCGGGTCAGCAAGCGGATACCAAGACGTTCTTCAAGGCTGCGGATGCTATGGCTAATAGCGGATTGGGACACACCCAAATGGGCCGCGGCTCTGGTGAAGCTGCGCTCGCGCGCAACGGTGATGAACACCGCAAGGCTGTTGAAATCGCTTTGTGCCATTATGAATTAACCTCATACCGGTTATCGCAGTATGCCAGTTCTTGAATGAGTCAGATGTTTATAAAGTAACTGCATCCCCAATAACCAAACAGTTTGTGGGTTGGTTTCCAATACCCACAAAGGAGATGGATGATGCATAAGCGCAAAATCGGTAGCAACGGCCTCGAAGTTTCAGCCATTGGCCTGGGCTGCATGGGCCTGACATTTGGCTATGGCACCGCCACTGACAAAGCGGACGCAATCAAACTCATCCGGGCGGCCTTTGAGCGTGGCGTCACCCACTTCGATTCGGCAGAAGCCTATGGGCATGTCAACGAAGAAATGGTTGGCGAAGCCGTTCAACCGTTCCGCGAGCAGATTGTCATTGCGACAAAATTCGGTTTTAAGGACGGCACTCCCGCCGCTGGGCTGGACAGTCGACCTGAGCGCATCCGCCAGGTGGCGGAAGCATCACTCAAGCGCCTGAAGACCGACTGCATTGATCTGTTTTACCAACATCGCGTCGATCCCAATGTTCCTATGGAAGATGTTGCCGGGGCCGTGCGCGACCTCATCACCGAAGGCAAGGTGAAATACTTTGGCATGTGTGAAGCCGGCGTAGACGCTATCCGTCGCGCCCATGCGGTGCAGCCGCTGTCGGCACTTCAAAGTGAGTATTCGATGTTCACCCGTGAGCCTGAACAGGAAATTATTCCAACCCTCGAAGCGCTCGGGATTGGATTCATTCCCTTCAGTCCATTGGGCAAAGGTTTTTTGACCGGGAAAATTGATGCTGGCACGACCTTCTCCAACGGTGATGTCCGGAACAATCTGCCTCGTTTTGCTGACGGTGCCCGCGCGGCCAACCACCATCTCGTCACCCTGATCGGTGAAATCGCCCAACGCAAGCAAGCCACCCCCGCCCAGATTGCACTGGCCTGGCTGCTGGCACAAAAGCCGTGGATTGCGCCTATCCCAGGTACAACCAAGCTGCATCGCCTTGAAGAGAACGTAGGCGGAGCAACCGTGGAATTGACCGTAGAAGACCTTCGTGAACTCGGTGAGGTTCTGGCCAAGGTGCCTGTACAAGGTGAGCGTTACACCGCGCAGATGATGAAAACCATCAACCGTTAAGCGTTCTTCAGCGCCTGACGGTGTTTCTTCAGGGGCACCGTCAGGCACTCGTTTCCCACTATTCACCTGCACGAGCGAGCGATCACTTTGAAGTCAGACGAAGCTAACTTCGCCGTACCGGCATTTGCGCGCTACACCCAGGACGTGCTTCTGGAAGAGATATGGCAGCGCCCGCAACTGCTGCCCCGGGATCGCAGCATCGTGACTGTTGCCGCCTTGATTGCGCGACATCAGCCAGCCGAAATGGCTCGCCAATTCAACTTGGCGTTGGAAAATGGCGTTACGCCCACCGAACTGGCCGAAGTCATCACTCATTTGGCTTTCTATTCAGGCTGGGGCAATGCGACATTGGCGGCATCCATCGCCAAAGACGTTTTTGAGACTCGCGGTATCCCACCAACCGCGTTGGCGGATGTAAAGGACAACCTGCTCCCAGTCGATGAAGCCTTTGAGGAGATGCGCGTGGCGGCGGTAGAACAGATGATCGGCCCTGCATTCGACGCGCTCGCAGGCTATACAACTTCGGTACTGTTCCATGACCTGTGGCTGCGTCCGGCACTGACTCCTCGTGACCGCAGCCTGGTCACGGTCGCGGCTCTGGTTGCAGTGGGGCAAGCCGCTCAAATGCCTTTTCATGTGAACAAAGCCATGGATAACGGTCTGACCCAAATTCAGGCTGCCGAAATCATTACTCATCTGGCCTTCTACGCCGGTTGGCCGAACGCAATGTCGGCGGCAGACATCGCCAAAGAAATATTCGAAAAGCGCTCCGAGTAAATCACTTGGCAAATCTGGCGCTGTACGTCGAATGGCCGGACGTGAGTCGGTCATTTCACGCCAGCTAGGGGTTCGTCTAAATCCAGGGTAAAAACATCCAAAAAAAAGCCGTACCGGTGGTGGAGACGCTGCATGCCTGGATGTTCGCCCAGCGCGACCTTGTGCCTGAAGGTTCGGCTATCAGCAGAGCGCGGGATTACAGCCTGAAACGCTAGGCAGCGCTGTCGCGCTACCTCGATGACGGGGCTGTACCCATTGATAATAACTGGTGCGAGAACCAGATCCGACCATGGGCTCCTGGACGCAAGAACTGGCTCTTCGCAGGGTCGTTGCGTAGCGGCAAACGGGCGGCGGCGATCATGCGTTTGATCCAATCTGCGCGGATCAGTGGGCATGATCCGTATACTTATTTGAAGGACGTGCTCACGCGCCTGCCGACGCAGCGATCGAGTAAAATCGATCAGCTGTTGCCGCATAGGTGACAACCTATCTCGTTACGTAAGGCTTTACGCAAGGAGGCATACCAATGACATCCATAAATTTCCATTTCATCGACGCGCGTGGCGCGCTTATCGATCACCGTAATTGGCTTCACACCCGCCTGTTAGAAACCTACGAAAAAGCAATTGTGTTGATGCCGTTGCGCCCACTTGATGTGATCGTGAAAGCTGGCACTCATGTCATTCCAGAAAAGGGGCATCTAGGATATGCGCCCGAACCAGGCCTTATTTTTTTGACCGTAGATCCTGCGAGTGACATTTTCAGAGCAAACCAAGAAGCGTCGCTCGAACGATTGTTCGCACATGAGCTTCACCATGCTGCCCGATGGGATGGGCCAGGTTATGGATCATCATTGGGTGAAGCGCTTGTTTCGGAGGGGCTGGCGGGCGCTTTTGCACAGGAAATCTGTGGTGGTTTACCTGAACCATGGGAGCGCCTTGATGTGTCTGAGATTCGACGCCATGTCGGAATGGCGGCGAGCTACTGGAGTCGCAAGGATTATGGCCACGACGCGTGGTTCTTTGGTGCATCCGACCTCCCGAGATGGTTGGGCTACTCCCTTGGATTTCAGCTCGTAAAACGATTCCTCCTGGAGCATGAGGGCAGTACCTCTTCTAGTCTCGTGGAGATGGAGGCACAAGCGTTTCGTGGCATGCTCGCAGTTATCTAAGGCGTTCGGGCTAAGGTCATCAAGATGGCCCCGCCAGTCATTGCTTGCCAGGCAATGACATTACGCAAGACGGGATTGCCGGGCGCGTACATTTTTTGGAGAAAGCCTCCCTAATGTCGAACGGTTTTACGAATGGCTGAAGCTCCCCTGGTGCAGTGACAATGTCGCTGCTTCATAACGGGTACGCACCTAACGGGCGATATGACCAAGCAACGTTTCTGTTATCGATCAGGCTGCCATTGTGAGTACCTTGGGAGATCTTCCCCATCCAGCCACGCTACGTCCTGCTCCGTCCAGATGTGATACTTGGGCCTGGATCCAGGCTCCTCGTCTAACGTCGCAACGCGCACGATCATTGCATTTGAGCCGTTACGCTCAGCTGCAAGGTGCGATCCACAGTGGGAGCAGAAGTGCCGGATCTTTCCGGGAGATGACTCGAAAGCCCTCAATGCGTCCAAGCCTTGAGTCCATTTAAAATGCTCTCTCAGCACCCCAGCTGTGGAGACATAAGCAGCAGCATGGGTCTTCCGACAGGTACGACAATGACAATGGCTAATCGGCGTATCAATGCTATCGATCTCATAACCTACAGCCCCACAAGCGCAGCTTCCTTTCATTTCATCCTCCGATTTCGACACAGTGCGAAGATTATGGTCACCATCGTAAATCGAACAACAAGCAGTGACTAGAATGCTACGCGTAACGCATGCCTCCGGTATCAGGCCCCGCGCAACCAAACCGGTTGCCAGTTGTGTGGCAGCAATTGATCGATTTCACTAGCCCGCTGCGTCGGCAGGCGCGTGAGAACGTCCTTCAGATAGGCATACGGATCATGGCCATTCAGCCGCGCAGACTGGATCAAGCTCATGATCGCCGCAGCCCGTTTCCCGCTGCATAGTGACCCGGCGAATAGCCAGTTCTTGCGCCCAAGAGCCCATGGTCGGATCTGGTTTTCTGCCCAATTATTATCAATGGGCACGGCACCGTCATCGAGGTAGCCCGACAGCGCTGCCCAGCGTTTAAGGCTGTATCGAGTGCTCTGCTGATAGCCGAACCTTCGGGCACAAGATCACGCTGGGCGATCATCCAAGCATGCAGCCTTTCAATACCCCACTCCTGCGCGAGTACCGCCCAGCCAGTTATAGCTTTTTCTCAATAGCTTCGATGGCTGCCACATACGCATCATTGCCGATCCCGACTTGGCCCCACACCTCACGTTCTTCTCCGCGTTGACGGTCATACTGTTCATCAGCATCCCAAAGCGTGAGTATCTGGTTCGGAAAGCAGTACTCATAACGGTCGAATTCATGGGGGCCGGAATTGTCCGAGGCAGCCATTAGTGAAAACAATTCGGTCGCAGGTATAGAAAAAACATCAACTCCTCTAAACGTGAAGTTGAGCTGAGAGTTTCCGGAGACGCCTATGAATTGGACTTCATCGCCAGGGCCGTACTCAAGCTGGATGGAAGCTTCGCAGAAATAATCGACGCGGCCATAGGCTCGTTCAAGCGGGAATCCATTCACAGACATTGCTTCCCTTGCTGCTGCGCGTGAAGCGCCAAGTCGTGCGGGCCCGATTGCTTCCAGCGGCAAAATTTCAAAAACGGGCATTCACAATATTTCCTGAAAATGAACAAACTAATCATTAACCGGGCGCGATTTCCACATGTTCAAGCGTCGTTCCCAGAGACCGCCTGTGGCCGAAATTGGTCCCGCGAGCTATGACAGCATGTGAAGCATGTCCATGAACATCGGACCTGAGAGATCACGTATCTCTCCGTCGTCAGCAACCAAGCAACCTACAGCGCCAGCAAATGACTCTTGGTCATGCGCGGGGATGTCCAAGCTGCGTCAAGCCTCCTATCAGCGACTACCTCCAATGGCACCGCTCACGCTCACAACCGAGGTGAAATCAGCAAGCGTTCGCTGAAGCTCGGCCATTGCTCGTGAAATAAATTTGCCGCGATGGTGAACTGTGTACAACTGCCGTTTCTGCGATGGCACTGGATGGTTAAGCACGGCCAGCTTGCCCTCGGAAATCAGATCGCTAACCACCCAATACGACAAACAACTGATGCCGACCCCGGCTGCTACCAGCCGCTTGATCGCTTCGGAACTACCGATCTGCTGGGCGTTTTTCCAAGGGCCAAGCCGGGGCACGAGCAGTTGTAAAACCTCTTCGGCCGTACCCGAACCATCTTCGCGAATAAGCCAGGGCGCATCGCGAAGATCGTCGAGGGAAACCTGTGTTTTGCGCGCCAGCGGGTGATTGCTTGCAGCTATGATCACCAGTTCATCTTCGAACCAGCGCTGGACGCTCAATTCGGGCAACTGACTAGGCCCCTCAATCAGGCCTATATCGATGGAAAGCTGTGCTGCTTGACTGGCGATATCGGCGCTGTTGCCCATCACCACATCGACCCGCACCCCGGGCGCTCGCTTGCTCAGCAGAGGGATCAGGAGCGGCATGATGTAGTTGCCAATAGTGGTGCTACAGCCCACTTTCAATCGTGCGACGGGATCGCTGTGCTGAAATCCATCTTCTATTTCGACCGCCGCCTCTAGCAAGCGAATAGCCTGAGGGAGCAGCCGTTGGCCGTTATCGTTGAGCACCAGGCGCTTGCCAACGCGGTCGAACAGTCGGACTTGCAAAGAGTTTTCCAGCTCGTGCAGTGCAGCGCTGGTGGCTGATTGGGACAAGGCTAGAGCGAGGCTCGCGCTCGTGGTCGAGCCTTGTTGAGCAATGGCCCGAAAAATATCGAGCTGGCGAAGGGTCAGTCTCACCGGATTACCTATCAGATGGGTAAGAGATAGCGAAATTACCCGTTTTGTTCGATAGATGCATCCCGTTACTTTGTCGTCTCATCAATTGCACAGAGGGTGGCGGGATGGACAGCCTGAGCTTTGGAAAAGTATTACAGGGGCTGCAGCCTTTAGCGGCGCTCTCGACGCCGAAAGAGGCTATCCGCCAGTTCACGCCCAACTGGTTCGCCACCACGATGGGCACCGGCATCCTCGCTTTGGCGCTGGGCCAACTGCCCGGAAACATTCCGGTTCTGTGGCAGCTTGGCAAAATCATCTGGTTATTGAACATCTTGCTGTTCGTGGTTTTCATTGCCATGTACACCGCGCGATGGCTGATGTTTTTCCATGAAGCCAGACAGGTTTTCGGACACCCGACCGTTTCCATGTTTTTCGGCGCCATCCCGATGAGCCTCGCTACCGTCATCAATGGATTGGTGCAGTACGGTCTGCCAAGCTGGGGTGATGCGGTAATCCCTTGGGCTCACGCTCTTTGGTGGCTGGATGTGGTCATGGCGATGGCTTGCGGGGTGCTTATTCCGTTCATGATGTTTACCCGCCAGGAGCACTCCATAGACCAGATGACCGCCGTGTGGTTACTGCCGGTGGTGGCCGCGGAAGTTGCCGCGGCAAGCGGTGGTCTCATTGCCCAGCATCTGACGCACGCCAGCGCGCAGTTCAACATGCTGATCACAAGCTATGTGCTGTGGGCGTATTCGGTGCCTGTGGCACTCAGCATTCTGGTGATTTTGGTGCTGCGCCTGGCATTACATAAACTGCCTCACGAAAATATGGCCGCGTCGATCTGGTTATCGCTAGGCCCCATCGGTACCGGGGCGCTGGGGATGCTGCTGATCGGCAACGACGCGCCTGAGATTTTTGCCTTGCATGGCCTGCCCGGCGTTGGTCAGGTAGCTGCTGGCATGGGTTTGATTGTCGGCACCCTGCTCTGGGGGTTTGGCTTGTGGTGGATGTTGCTGGCCGTGCTTGTCACCGTCCGCTACGCCAGGGAAGGCATCCCGTTCAACCTTGGCTGGTGGGGTTTTATCTTTCCATTAGGCGTCTACGCCGTAACCACACTGAAGCTGGGTGCGATGCTGGACATGGCTTTCTTCGATGTACTGGGTGTGTTCTTCGTGGTGGTGCTGTCGGCCATGTGGCTAGTGGTGGCCAGCAAAACGGCCCAAGGGGCTTATCGAGGTAATTTGTTCGTGTCGCCTTGTATTGCGGGCAAAACCTGCGCTTTGGCGCTCTCAACACCAGGCTGTTCAAAATGAAAGCGTGGAGATGATTGCTATGGAGAGAGCAGGCGCTTATCTCGTCAACAAGGCTGTTGTGGGTAAGAGATTGTTAGCTGGCGAATAGGAGATTTCGCCGGTAGCTTTTTCCTCAAGGGCAGTTTTAGGCCGGAAACTGTCCATTGAGGCAAGCTGCTTTTGGCTCTTCGTCCATCATGGATATGCAGGCAGTCTCCCTTGAAAACCGTTCCAGGTGACTCTCCGTATGCTTCAATTTGATTAGCCCGCTGTTTTTCCTGTATTCACAGTCGCGTAAAAAACCACGCGCTATTCTCGATCAATTTTTTGTCTGTTTTGATGGAACCGCCGATGGACATCATGGATACCAAGCAAGAAAACACCCTCGAAAAATCACTCAGGCTGGCGGCGGATGAACCTGCCCATCGACCTGATTTTTTCAAGACTCTGTTAAATTCTACTGTCTACGTCCTTGGCACTGCCGGCATTGGCGAAGGTCGAATCAACATCGAATCTGGTAGCAACATCAGCATTGCGCATTGGCAAAAGCCTGACGGCTCCCCTGTCATCCCGTTTTTTTCTTCGTTGCAAACACTACAAAGATCTATAGCTACCGAAGAGTCCTACATAGAGATTCCGGCCAGATCGCTGTTTGAAATCACACTAGGCAGCCCTCTTTTCCTTAATCCAAAGTCTCCCTACGGGAAAGAGTTTTTACCGGAGGAAGTGCGCCATCTGCTCTCCGAAGGCGTCGGCCAAAAACCAGTGCAGCGCACAGTCGAACAAGACACCAAAGTGTTGCTCGGACAGCCGTCGCAATATCCGTCGAAGATGGTCAACTCTCTCACACAATTGCTCGCCAAACATCGCAACGTAAAGCGTGCGTTTCTGGCTTTGATGCATGATGCATCGTCTGATCAAAAGCCTCATCTGATCATTGGTATTGAAGCGGACGGAGATATTGAACTGGTCATGCGCGAAGCTGGTAACGTTGCCGCGGATAGCGCTCCGGATGGCGACCCCGTTGACCTCTGTCGAGTTCACGAAGGGGAATCAGGCCTTAGCGATTACTTCCTCAAGCAAACCGCACCTTTCTATGAACGGAAGTCGGCGGGCTGGCTGCGTTCATTTCTTGGCTTTGGAAAAGCGTGACAGAGATCAACTCAGTGCTAACCGCAAGGCAGGACTGCGAAATTGTGCTTGGCTGTTTGACGGCGTGATGAGAGATGGCAAACCAGAGGTTTTGTCATTCAGTGAATGATTACGTCGTCCACGGCATGACGAAGTTCTGTTAAGTCGGTGTTAACGCGCATTTGATCATCGCGCCTTCTTACCTGAACGCGATTTGCCAGCGAGCCATGACAGCGTTATTGCCGGAATTGAGAGTAAGGCCGCGTAGATGATACCGACACCTATCAACGGGGATGGACCAGAAGTCGCCAAAACCACTGGGATCTGAGAGAGCATTACGACCGCGCCTGCGGACCACTGTGAGCTTCTTAGAACGGTTCCAAGAATCACTGACAAAGCTAGCGCGGCGGGATAGATGACTGTCCAGTAGCTCGGCAGGTCCCAAGGCTCTGCAGCCCCTGTGATTGCTGATACAGAAGTCCAAAACACCAGGGACACAACGCAGGTAACAATGAATGCCATGAACAATTCCCAGACCTCGGAGCCAATCGGATTGGTTATTATTGTAATTGTGGCTGCTTCTGGACGACCGCTGTCGGTCACGATGGACGGGAGTTGGCCAGAAACTGTTGGTCGACTGATAGAGTAGGATGTTTACCCTGCTGAGCTCCCAGGAAGATTATGGACATTAGACTGACGGAAACAAAAGACTGGATGCTTTTGAAGCAAGTCCGACTCGCAGCACTTCTGGAAACGCCAACCGCATTTGGAGTGACTTACCAAACCGCCGCCAAATACACTGACGAACAGTGGAAAGACCGCGCATCATCAGCCGGAACGGCATTCTGGCTGGCTTTCGACAGTGACAAACCTGTTGGAATGGTCGGTGCCGCAGTGAGCAGTGCGAATCGCTATAACTTGATCGGAATGTGGATTGCGCCCTCTGCACGAGGCTCTGGCGTAGCAACTCAGTTGGTTGAGGCCGTGAAAGCTCGCGCGATAGCCCAAGGCTTTGATGGCGTTTTTCTCGACGTCTCTCCAGACAATGCGAGAGCCTCGAACTTCTATCTAAAGCAGGGTTTTGCTTTCCTGGATGAATGGGAGCCGTTAGAAAGTCATCCGCATATTTCAGTGCAGACAATGCATTGGTCTGGGAACTGATTCACTGGCTTTCCTGCATGCAGGACGTCCGCAATGGATCGGTAGTCGTCTTCCGCCGAGTAGCAGTATCACTGGGATCGACAGGCCATTAGCGCGTTGAGTTCTCCGTAGGTTTTAGCCTTCAGGTCGTGGGTGTTGAGTTGACCGTTTTCCAGGAAACCGCGGGCCACTCCCTCCATGGCTCCGTACAAGAACTCCGCGATGGCCGAGCCCGCGCTCAAGCGCCGGACTCCCATCAGCGCCAAGGCTTCCGGAGTGGCAAGACCCGGCCGCCAGAGCAGATTCACCGGCAATGTCGATTCCCGACACACCGTGGCAATTTCCCGAGGCTCCACTACGCCTGCAGCGAATAGCCCATCCGCGCCTGCACTGGCGTACAGCGCAGCGCGCCTTAATAGCTCTTCCAATCGCTGCTCAACGGGGAACAAGTTCTTCAGGTAAACGTCGCAGCGCACGTTGACGAACAGGTTTATCCCCCGCTCGCCGGCGACTCTTCGGGCTGTGTCAATTTTCTGGATGAGCAGCTCTGGCGGAGCGACTCCATCCTCGATATTGATACCTACCGCACCGGCGTCAATGACAGTGGCGATGACTTTGGCGACATGATCAAGGTCGTCTGAATAACCCCCTTCGATATCTACAGTCAGCGGGATGCTGAGCACCCGGGACATTGAGGCGACGGTACTGCTCAACAGTCCAATAGGCAGCTTGTCGCCATCTTGATAGCCGTGAGCCCAGGCCACCGCCGCGCTGCTGGTGGCTACGGCCTTGCTTCCCAGCCGCTCGACCTGGCGAGCGCCACCCGCGTCCGCCACGTTGGCAAGTATCAGCAAACCCTGCTGGTGAAGACTGTGAAAAGTGTCATCCAGTGATGCCATGAGTATCCGGTTCCTTGTCGATCATCTTGAAGGGGTGGTTACGCAGGGTAGCCCAGTTAAAGCGATAGGGAGCTTCAACAATATCAGGCGGGAAGGCCGAGAGCGCCCCTTCCCATCAGGTTGCAACCGACCCAAAGTTGACCTTCGCCCAGCTTGCTAACACTGAGACGCTGAATCAATGTAGACAATTAGCATAAGGGGAAAATGGCTGCGGCATGCTCGACCTCAAGCCGCCCCGGTCCATGTCGCCCCCATACAATGTAAAGCTGAGTACAATCTAGAGCAGATCAGTATCAGGACAGCAGATTCGTTACCGCTCCAACGGCTACATGGTTGCAACGAATGGTTCCGCCAATTCCCCAGATCGAGACAATATCCACGAGAATCGATAAGTCTTGCAATCGCTTCAGATCAATTGATTCGAGCACGTTTTGATGATTGAAAGTAAGCGCTCCATAAACCCCACATTCAAAGCGCATAACTGATCCCGGATGCTGTGCTCCCGATTCCCTCAGGAGCCA
>NZ_JAWHNU010000045.1:0-59660 GCF_032582135.1 Pseudomonas syringae group sp. J309-1
AAACGGCAAAATGCCCCGAACAGGTCGAGGCATTTTTTTGGTTATGCGGTGAGGCTTGGGTTTTCACACAGTCTGCACAGGAATAGCATTTCAATCCGCTTTACAGCTGCTGCATCATCTTGCGCACACCCGCCACATGCCGACGGCTGACGATCAAGGCATCGCCATTGAGGCCTTTGAGGAACAACTGGAAATGCCCCAGAGGCGTGCGTTGCAGACGCTCGATACGTTCACGGGCAACGAGTGCGTTGCGATGGATACGCACAAAACGGTCGCCGAATTCATCTTCGAGTGCCTTCAAAGGCTCATCCAGAAGGACTTCGCCCCCTTCATGGCGCAAGGTGACGTACTTGTGATCAGCGATGAAATAGATCACATGATCCAGCGGGATCAACTCGATACCTTTACGGGTCCGTGCACTGATGTGGCTGCGTGGTCCGTTGCCGCTTTCTGCCGCAGGTCGCGTCATGGCCGCCAACTGCACGCGGTTTGGGCGCTCGGCTTTTCTCAGGGCATCAATCAAATGCTCAGGCCGCACAGGTTTAACCAGGTAGCCGACCGCGCTGACCTGGAAAGCTTCAAGGGCAAATTCGTCGTGCGCAGTACAAAAGACGACAGCAGGCGGGGTTTCCCGCTCGCACAATCTGGCAGCGACTTGCAGGCCATCAATGCCTGGCATGCGGATATCCAGCAAAACGATATCCGGCTTTTGGCTTTCAATCAGCGCCAAGGCTTCTTCGCCATTGGACGCACCGGGTTCCAGAACCCGATAACCCTCAATTTCACTGACCATCCGGCTAAGCCGTTCGCGGGCCAGGGGTTCGTCATCAACGATCAGGACATTCATATAGCTCTGGCTTCCTGCGTGAGTCTCGCACAAGGATAGCGTAGACAGGTGTAGTGACGACCGTCACGGCGCTCCACGCTCAGACTGGCGTGCGGACCAAAAAGTGCCGTGAGGCGCGCACCGATATTTACCAGTGCTTGCTGAGTGCCGTTGGAAGTCTGCCGACTGGCAACTTCGTCATAGGGATTGCTTACACACAATATGAACTCCCCCCTTTCATAATCTGCTTCTACCTTTACGACACCTCCATCGACCCGAGGTGCAATCCCATAAAGCAAAGCGTTTTCGAGTAGTGGCTGCAAGGTTAGCTGGGGAATTGGAAGGTCGTCTGGAATTCCACTGATCACCCAGTCCAACTGTAGACGCTCGCCAAGACGATATTGCTCAATCGATAAATATCGTTTTGCCAACTCAAGCTCATCGCGCCAGGTGACAAGGCTTCCCGGCTTGGCCAGGCTGGCCCGAAAAAGGTCGGAAAGATCCAGCACCGCCTGCTCGGCCTTGACCGGATTGGTCGCCACGAGGCTCGCGATGCTGTTCAGGGTATTAAACAGAAAATGCGGCCGGATACGCGCTTGCAGCGATTCGATGCGCGCACGCAACTCGCCCTGCTGCTGCTTGCGCCACTGACTCTGCAAATAAAAGTAGCGCAGCATCAGGGCCGACATGATCAGCGCGATAAGGCCATAACGTACGTAGCGCTCGACCATCACGCCAAACGTCACTCTGCCGGTCAGTTGGCAAACGTCGGTGACTGCCGTGCAGAGCAGGGTAATCGCCACAACCAGCAAACAACCGAATACCCCCGCACGCCCCGCAGGCAAGCGTGCCAGCCACGGTCGAAGCCCGCACAACAAAGCCGCTGACAAGAGCACAATCCACTGCACGAACAACGACATGAGCGCCAGCCGCACCCAATCAAAGCCCGGACGCATGGGTTCGACCAGCACCAACACCAGAACCAATAATTCGGCGAGCAGGACCAGTACCAACAGCGCTTGCGGAAGGCACAGCTCAGGGAGGAAAAACTCTTTGCCAGGCCCTTTGGGCGAGGGTTGTTTCAATAAGCTATTTCGCATCAGCCCAGTCTCGACTGTGCGGGGCTGTGCGGCAAGCTGCCCGCAAATAAAAAAATGCCAACCTGTTATGATCGCGAGTGCCCGGCGAGCAGACGCGGGCATGTCATTCTTCAGCAGATCACGAGCGAATCCATGAGCACCGACAAGACCAACCAGTCCTGGGGCGGCCGCTTCAGTGAACCCGTCGACGCCTTCGTCGCGCGCTTCACGGCCTCCGTCACCTTCGACCAACGCCTTTATCGCCACGACATCATGGGCTCCATCGCCCACGCGACGATGCTGGCCAAGGTCGGCGTTCTCACCGATGCCGAACGCGACACCATCATTGACGGCTTGAAGACTATCCAGACCGAGATCGAAGCGGGCAGCTTCGAGTGGCGCGTCGATCTGGAAGACGTGCACATGAATATCGAGGCGCGTCTGACTGACCGCATCGGCATCACCGGTAAAAAACTGCACACAGGTCGCAGCCGTAACGACCAGGTGGCAACTGATATCCGCCTGTGGCTGCGTGACGAGATCGACCTGATCCTGTCGGAAATCACTCGCCTGCAACAGGGCCTGCTGGG
This sequence comes from Pseudomonas syringae group sp. J309-1, assembly GCF_032582135.1. NCBI lineage: Bacteria > Pseudomonadati > Pseudomonadota > Gammaproteobacteria > Pseudomonadales > Pseudomonadaceae > Pseudomonas > Pseudomonas syringae group sp. J309-1. The sequence goes on from NZ_JAWHNU010000045.1 coordinate 2,496, forward strand.
TCAGGCAGAGCGTGAGTCCGACACCATCATGCCGGGCTTCACCCATTTGCAGACCGCGCAACCGGTCACATTCGGTCACCATATGCTGGCGTGGTTTGAGATGCTCAGTCGCGATTACGAGCGTCTGGTCGACTGCCGCAAGCGCCTGAACCGCATGCCGTTGGGCAGCGCAGCACTGGCCGGTACGACTTACCCGATTGATCGCGAACTGACCTGCAAACTGCTGGGCTTTGACGTCGTCGGCGGTAACTCGCTGGACAGCGTTTCGGATCGTGACTTCGCCATCGAATTCTGCTCGGCCGCCAGCATCGCGATGATGCATTTGTCACGCTTTTCGGAAGAGCTGGTGCTGTGGACCAGCGCCCAGTTCCAGTTCATCGATCTGCCGGATCGTTTCTGCACTGGCAGCTCGATCATGCCGCAGAAGAAAAACCCTGACGTACCGGAACTGGTGCGTGGCAAAAGCGGCCGCGTATTCGGCGCCCTGATGGGCCTGCTGACCTTGATGAAAGGCCAGCCACTGGCCTACAACAAGGACAATCAGGAAGACAAGGAACCGTTGTTCGACGCCGCCGACACGCTGCGCGATTCGTTGCGTGCCTTTGCCGACATGATCCCTGCGATCAAGCCCAAGCACGCCATCATGCGTGAAGCTGCGCTGCGCGGTTTCTCCACGGCGACAGACCTGGCGGACTACCTGGTACGTCGTGGCCTGCCGTTCCGTGATTGCCACGAAATCGTCGGCCATGCGGTGAAATATGGCGTTGAAAGCGGCAAGGACCTGGCTGAAATGAGCCTGGAAGAACTGCGCAAATTCAGCGATCAGATCGAGCAGGACGTGTTTGCCGTACTGACCCTGGAAGGCTCGGTCAACGCCCGTGATCACATCGGCGGCACCGCTCCGGCACAGGTCAAGGCTGCAGTGGTTCGCGGACAGGCGTTACTCGCTGCGCGTTAATCACCTCTCCTTTGTGGGAGCTGAGCTTGCTCGCGATTGGAACGCCGCGGTTTGAAGTAATACCGCGTTATCGTTCATCGCGGGCAGGCCTCGCTCCCACAGGACCGCGGCTAACCATCACATTTATCCGCTCCGACTAAAAATCCTCAAGGAAACACCCCATGACCGACACTCTCGACAACGATGAAGAAGAATTCGCTGAATCGACCCTGGTTCAGGCTATCGAAAATCAGATTGAAAGCGACAACCCTCCTGCCGCCAAAGCGACGTTCAACAAGCTGACGCTGGTGGGCTATGAGCGTGAAGAAATCCTGCAGTTGATGGCCCATGTTCTGGCTATCGAAATTGACGCACTGCTGGAAGAAGACCGCCCATTCAACACCGAATGGTATGAAACCGCCTTGCGTGCCTTGCCTGAGTTACCGCCAGAGGCATGAGCTGACGCGCGCACCGGCCAACTGACGGCCGGTGGCGAAACCTCAGAAAATCAGGCTCGGCAAAATCCCCAGACCAGGTCTACACTGCAAATGCCTCGCTGCCACTAGAACGACGAGGCTTCCACGCCGAGCCGACTTTAACGGTCATCCAGAACCGACGAGCGCAGCACAGACACGTTGATTCCAGGATTCCGCCAGCCAGTGAGGCGTATTACTAGAAAAAGTCTGGAGCACCTATGTCGTATACCCCTGAGCTGGTTGCCGAACTGGAAATCCTCGCACTCTTCAATCTGGGCAATACCCTTGAAGGACTCAAAGTCCATCACGTGGCCGCTCCGACTGCTGTTGCGGCTGCTAAAAGACTCTTCGAAAAAGGCCTGACCACTCAGGTCGATGGCGGATACCTGACCAGTCTCGGACTGGAAGCCGCCGAACATGCCCAGTCCCTGCTGACTATTCTGAACGTTGCCAAACAAGCCGCTTGATCTCCGCCAAGGCCCGCATTCCAAAAAAGGTCTGACGGGCCCTTCATTTATGAAAATCTGCGCCGATAGTAAAAAGTTGGCGCCAGAACAATAAACGGACTGAAAGCTTCAGGCTCTCACGTCGTCCTGCCCGCCGTCTGACTCACTACTTCCACGCCGCCCCTTTCGAGCCCGGCATCCGGTTTGAGTTGCAATGACGCGTAATTCCGAAATCCGTCCTGACCTGGATGAAGGCATCGACCGTAAGGTGCTTTCCCAGCTCCGTAACCGTTTCCTGACCCTGAACAGCGGGCGGCTTGCGCGTGCCCTCGAGGGGCTGTCCACTCGCCAGCAAACCGTATTGAATTTGCTGCCGCTGTTTTTTCACGTTAACCATCCGCTACTGCCCGGTTATGTTTCCGGCAGCACGCCTGCGGGTGTGTCCCAGTACGAGCCCAGTAGCCTGGCGCTGGCCGAAGCCCAACGCCTGACCCGGTCGTTCTCGTACAAAGCCCGGCGTGGCAATGCGCGCAACCCCATTCACGGTCTGTTTCTGATGGGCAGCCTGGGTACCTTCGCGCAAGCTGAAGAAAGCGACATGGATGTCTGGGTTTGTCATGACTCAGAGCTGAACGCAGACGAAGCCGCCGAGCTGCACAAGAAGTGTCAGGCGCTGGAAGTGTGGGCCGCCACTCAGGGTGCAGAAGCGCACTTTTTCCTGATCGACCTGCAGCGTTTCGCTGCAGGTGAGCGCGATACGCAGCTCAGTTCGGACAACTGCGGCAGCACGCAGCACTACCTGTTGCTGGACGAGTTCTACCGCACCGCCATCTGGCTCGCGGGTCGCACGCCCATGTGGTGGCTGGTGCCGAGCTATGAAGAACAGCGCTACGCCGAGTACACCCATACGCTGCTGTCGAAACGCTTTATCCGCGATGATGAAGTGCTCGACCTGGGCCATATGGCGCTTATTCCGCCCGGAGAGTTTCTCGGTGCCGGCCTGTGGCAATTGTTCAAGGGCATCGAGTCACCCTATAAGTCGGTGCTCAAACTGCTGTTGACTGAGGTGTATGCCAGCGAACACCCCAAGGTCCGCTGCCTGAGCCTGCGCTTCAAGAAAGCGGTGTTCGCCAATCGGGTGGATCTGGATGAGCTGGATCCATACATGGTCGTGTATCGGCGTATTGAGGAGTATCTGATCCAGCGCGGCGAACTGGAACGACTGGAGCTGGTACGCCGCAGCCTGTATTTGAAAGTGAATAAAAAACTGACCGGGACTGCGCGGCTGCGCAACACCAGCTGGCAGCGGCAGTTACTGGAACGACTGACGCGGGAGTGGGGCTGGGACGAACGCCAATTACTCCTGCTCGACAGCCGCAGTCAGTGGAAGGTGCGCCAGGTCGCCCATGAGCGCCGCGCACTGGTCAACGAACTCAACTACAGCTATCGCTTTCTGACCCAGCTCGCCCGCCAGCAAAACGTCGCCAGCTCGGCCAACGCCCGGGACCTGAATATACTCGGCCGCAGGTTGTACGCCGCATTCGAGCGCAAGGCAGGCAAAGTCGAGTTCATCAATCCGGGCATCGCTCCCGATCTGGCGGAAGACACGCTGACGCTGGTGCAGTCACCCAATAAGCGCGAGCCGGGTAAAACTCAGTGGGCTCTGTATAACGGCAGTCTGGGCGCTCATGAATGGATCGACTTCTCGCCAATCAAGCGCAGCCGCGAGTTGCTGGAACTGTTGACCTGGTGCCATCGCAACAATGTGATCGACACCACCACGCGGCTGGCACTGCATCCGGGCAGCAGCGACCTGAGCGAATTCGAGCTGTTCAATCTACTCGGGGCGCTGCAACAGCAGATCCCTGTTCCGCTCCAGGTGGTCAGCGAAGAACGCGTGCTGAGCCCTGCGGTACCCAGCGAGATTCTGTTGCTGGTCAACGTCGGGATTGATCCGCTCAGTCACCATCGTGATCTGAACATCCTGATGACCACTGAGCGAACCGATTCGCTGAGTTATGCCGGGGTCAGGGAAAACCTCGTACTGACTCTGGATCAGATCACGCTGAACAGCTGGAACGAAATCCTCGTCAGCCGCTATGACGGCGCTCATGCGCTGCTTGACTGCCTGAGCGAGCTACTCAGTAATTTGCCCGAGGGCGCGGCGCAACCTGTGGTGAGTGTGCGTTGCTTCTGCCACAACCGCGCTCCCGCCATCGCCCAGCGGGTTGAAGAGCTGGTGGCCACCGCGCAACTGCTGCACGCCGCACGCCTGAACCATCGCTACCTGATCCAGGTGCAACAGCAATACCACGTACTGGAAATGGTGCCGACCCAGCCAGTCACTCATGTGGTGATCAATAGTCTTTCGGGACTGTTCGAATATCTGGGTGAAGAGCTACCGCGCTACAGCCCTCTGCACCTGGATCCGCACGCCCTGAGCGATCACGATCTGGCGCTGATCCTTCCCCATGGCCAGCCCGAATGCATTCAAGTGTTTTACAGGGTCAACGAAAATGAGGCCGATCTCTACGCACTCGATGAACACAATGCGCTCTGGCATCAGCGCCTGCCTTATCACGATGAGTTGAGCCTGTTGCAGCCCCTGCAGCGTTTCTTCCAGGCGTTGGTTTATCGCCGTACCGGGATGCTGCCTGTGGGCGATACCACGGCGGTCGCTTTCCTCGAAACGCTTTATTACCAGGTCTTGCCATCTGGCGCAGGGCGAGCCCGACGCATCGAACCACGCAGTGCGCCAACTGCCGCAAGCAAGCCGTTCTACGACGTGCAGGCGATTGTCGAACAGGCATCACCCGGTCAGGTCAGCGTGACGCTGTACTGCGATAACAACGAGTTCTCCGAGCTGGAGCATGGTGATCAGTTGTTCAGCGTCGTGGCCCGACAGATTCTTGAGCGACGCACCGAGCCCGAACGCTATCGCTGCTACATCACCGACCTGGACCTTTCCGGCTTACTGGACGACGCTCGCGGACAAACCATCCTGTACCTGCGCTACAAGGCGCAGCTGGAAAAATCACTCAACGACGCCATGGCACAGGCCTGAACATGTATCGCCTGAAGCACCGCATTCCCGAATGAATTCGGTCCTACCGGTCCTGCGTGAGTTTGAGATCACTAGCAACCTGTGGGAGCCGGGCTTGCCCGCGATTCAGGCGCCGCAGTATGTCCGTTAACCGCGTTGTTCTTATCGCGGGCAGCCCGGCTCCTACACGGCATTTATGCGTTGTTCGACGATACCGGCTCAGCGCCCGGGATCGCTTCCTTGCTGCGCGCGTGCAGCAGGGAATTCCAGTAGCGCTCACCTTTGGCATCGTCATACATGCCTTCCCAACGCGAGATGACCAGTACAGCCAACGCGTTGCCGATCACGTTCAATGCGGTACGCGCCATGTCCATGATGCGGTCGACACCGGCAATGAATGCCAGACCTTCCAGCGGAATACCCACACTGCCCAGCGTCGCAAGCAGCACCACAAAGGAAACGCCTGGCACGCCAGCGATACCTTTGGAGGTCACCATCAATGTCAGAACCAGCATCAACTGTTGGCCGATGGACAGATCAATGCCGTACAACTGAGCAATGAACAACGCCGCGATGCTTTGATAAAGGGTCGAACCGTCGAGGTTGAACGAGTAACCGGTCGGTACCACAAAGCTGCAGATCGCCTTCGGCGCGCCATAGGCCTCCATCTTTCTGATCACGTTCGGCAGGGCGGTTTCGGAGCTGGCGGTGGAGTAGGCAAGGATCAGCTCGTCTTTGAAGATGCGCATCAGCTTGATCACCGAGAAACCGAACAGACGAGCAATCAGGCCAAGCACCACGAACGCGAAGAAGGCGATGGCGAAGTAAACCAGAATCACCAGCTTGGCCAATGGCAGCAGTGAGGCGAAACCGAATTTAGCGACGGTCACAGCGATCAGGGCAAATACACCAATGGGCGCATAGTTCATGATCATGTGAGTGACCTTGAACATGGTTTCCGACACGCCTTGGAATACCTTCAGCACCGGCTCACGCACCTCAGCGTCCAGGCTCGCCAGACCGAGACCGAACATCACCGAAAAGAAGATGATCGGCAACATATCGCCACGGGCAAGGGCCGCAAAGATATTGGAAGGGATCAGGTTCAGGAGCGTGGAGATGAAAGCATGGTCATGCTGCACTTCTGCCGTGGTCGCCATGTACTTCGAGATGTCGTCAGTACCCAGGCTGCTCATGTCGATACCGGTGCCGGGATGGAAAACGTTGGCCAGCACCAGCCCAACCAGAATCGCGATGGTCGTGACGACTTCGAAGTAGAGGATGGTCTTGAGACCAATACGCCCCAGCTTCTTGGCATCGCCAACACCGGCGATCCCTACGACCAACGAGGCAACCACAATCGGTACGACGATCATTTTGATCAGGCGGATAAAGATATCGCCCGCCGGTTGAAGGATGTTACTGATCCACCAGGCCTTCTCTGCACTGAAGTGGTTAAGTAGCGCGCCCAGCGCAATCCCGAGTGTCAGACCGATAAGGATCTGCCATGCCAGGCTCAGCTTTGCCTTCTTCATGTCGTTACCTTTTTTCAAGTGGCTCGCACTTCTCTAAGCACACATGCACGACTTTGCTGATCCACAGCAGCGGCGAGACATCGGTTACCGTTCAGAGCAGTGCCGAGTAGATGCAGCAAGCGAGCATCCGGCTCTTTAGCTGACGAAAAAAGGCGCAACTATTCCCACGCATGGGCGCGACGTCTAATGCCGTAAACGACTACCCCATGCCGAATCGGCATAATGCAAGCGACAGAAAACATGCCTGAAAACGACCAGAACGTACCGCGAATCGGCTCAAAGGTGGCTAATTCGCCCTCTACAGGCCATTCAGAAATTTAAAACAGGAAATCAGCAGGTAAACGGAGGGGATGAAAAGCAGACAATTCGTACAAGATTTGTCGGATGCTCGGACATGCATCTAATGCAAGTTGAAATGATAAAACGCAACGCAAGACAGCCGACCGTTTCCCGAACATTCGAGATTACAATCATGGAATTGCGTCGCGGTTCTTCCTGACCCGGCCCTCGTCGGAAGCACTCCCTGTACTCCTAGGTCACTCCGATCCAAACGATCAAAGCGTCCCGGCCCCCTGGTCATACGCGGTTCTTCTCGAACCGCGTAGCTAAAGAGCACCCCGAACATGAATGCTCTCTGTTCTCGAATACCGTGAATCAGTACCAGTTCGGATCCTTGCGGAGCTGTTCCTGGAGCATGCCTTGCATTCCCTCATCCGGTTCACCCAGATAACGGTAAGTTGCGTGACGTGTCGGCGACTTGTCCGAAGGCAGGCCAGCTGGCACATCTACCAACAATGCATAGGCTTCATCTTTGTCGAGGCTGAACGCCACGAGTAGACGCTGGCTCTTGCAGGTTTCAGCTTTTTCACACAAAGCACCGACCAGATACGGCTTCTTGTCTTCGGTCACAGCGGTCATCTGCTGCTCGCTGGCACCGGAGAGATTGATCACCCAGTCGGGTAAACGCTCCTCCTTCTTGATTACTGAACTCCAGGTAGACCGGTACTCGGGGTCAGATCCCAATAACTGATTGACCCGAGACTGGCCGTCATTGGCAGCCATCGCCATTGCGCTGCCGCCCATTAACAGGGCGGCTGCGATTGAGTGCAGAGACGTGCGCATGTTTAACCTCGGCCGCGACGGCCAAAGAAGAACGAGACCACGAACATAACCAGGAATACGACGAAAAGGATCTTCGCGATACCGGTTGCGGTGCCGGCAATACCACCGAAACCAAGAACGGCGGCGACGATGGCGATGATCAGAAACGTGATTGCCCAACTCAACATGATGACTCTCCTTATCTGCTTTTAATGGATGCTGCTTTTACTGCTGCGGGTCAAAAAACCCAGGTTTGCTGGTGCGGTACTTCACTTGCAGGCGTTTTACGATCAACCGGCGTGAGACTCAGCGCGGTATCGCGAGCCATCGACGCACTGGCGTTGCTGTACGTCTGGCTGTTGTAAGTCTGGCTGTAAGTGAATGGCTGTTTGATTTGTGCAGCTTCGCGGGAATTTTCCCAATGCTGAAACTGCTGGATTGCAATCAGAGTGATCATCAGCGCCAGGCTGGCGAACAAGCCCTGCTGAATATGCAGAGGCGAAATACGCAATTGAGTAAGACGCTGGCGGTTCATCTGGTTGCTCCTGACACCACGTTGGGCTGTCAAACTTGATCTTGTTGCCGGGGTTTTCACGGCTTCTATAAACAAGATATTGCAGCCTGCATGCCAGCTTTCAATTCAATCAAATAACCTTATAAATCAATAACTTAAAAACGCTAAAATAATTATGCTGGTAGCATCCTGCACGATCAGCCCTGCCGGGTCGTGCAGGATGCACGAACGTACTAGCCCAATTGATCAGCCGGTCGTGCGGGCCATCACTTTCAGGGCATCCGCATTCACGCCTTTAACGCCACGGATATTTCGCGCGATCTCGACGGCGAGTTCTTTTTCCGCATAGTTGGCAACGATGCCGTTAAGGCTGACCAGACCGCTTTTGGTGTCGACCTTGATGTTCAGGCCATCCAGATTACGGCTGTAGATCAGGCTGGATTTGACTTTGCTGGTAATCCACACATCACTGATGTCTTCAGTCGGGCTTGTCGCCTGCGGATCAACCCGTGAGGCAATGGAGTCCGCAGCACTGATGCTGATCAAATTATTGACGCTGACCACACCATCGGTGTTGGTCGCAAGGTTACCGGCCACTTCCTTGGCTTCCGGGCTTTGCGCACGACCTTTAAGCGTCACGACACCGTCTTTGGCGTCCACATCAATGTTGAGTGCTTCAGTGACGCTGCTCCAAAGCAGCTTGGACTTCACAGTCGCAGTCAACGTGGCGTCTTCGAATCGCTGCGCCATATTGGCCTTGGTGCCCGGCTCAGCAGCGACATTGGGGTCGATCTCCAGTTGATTGTCGACCTTGTCGATGCCCTTGGTGTCCAGCGCAATGCGTTCGGCCAGTTCACGATCAACCTGGTTTTCTACCTTGCCCTTGAGGACAGCCGTTCCTTGCTCGACGCTGACGTCGATTTTGAACGGACTCAAATGTTTGTTGAGGGCGAATGCGGTCCAGATCGAACCTTCCTGACGCGCTTCGGCGAGCTGGCTGGGCAAATCGCCCTGAGCAGCACTGGCCATCAAAGGGTTCAGGCCCAGCACGGTGATTGTGGCTGTGGCCAGAGCGAGCTTTTTCAGCGGGTGCATGGCAGTTCTCCATCTTCATAGCTGTGTAAGGGTTTCGAGCCAGTCCTCCGGAGATACGTCTCAATTCAGAGGCTTGCCTGTGTCTGATCAGCAAATGACAAGGAAGTGCGGAACGGGATTCGAGCGGCACGCCGTCGTGAATCGCAAATAGCCGCCGCGCAGCATGCAGGAATCGGCAAAACTGGCTCCGTGCAACGTGAAATGCAACTGAAGCCCGCAAGCTTGGCGCGAGGTATACACAGAGATTATTTCTTATAAAAATCAGATATTTATCTCAAAACCACACAGATAACTACCATCCCCCTCGCATAATCAATCAGAATCAACCATGCAACTTGCCCGATTATTCCGACACTAACGCAAGACAATTCATTAAGGAGCGTAGGAAAAATGGAAGCAGCCACTGAGAATCAGGGCCGTATTCTGCTTGTGGATGACGAATCCGCGATCCTTCGCACGTTCCGTTATTGCCTGGAAGATGAGGGCTACAGTGTCGCCACCGCCAACAGCGCATCCCAAGCGGAAACGTTGCTGCAGCGCCAGGTCTTCGACCTGTGCTTTCTGGACTTGCGGTTGGGCGAAGACAACGGCCTCGATGTACTGGCGCAAATGCGCGTTCAAGCCCCGTGGATGCGGGTGGTGATCGTCACCGCTCACTCGGCGGTCGATACAGCAGTCGATGCAATTCAGGCCGGCGCGGCTGACTATCTGGTCAAACCGTGCAGCCCGGATCAACTCCGTCTGGCCACCGCCAAACAGCTGGAAGTTCGCCAGTTGTCAGCCCGGCTGGAAGTACTGGAAGGCGAAATTCGCAAACCCAAGGACGGCCTGGATTCCCACAGCCCTTCGATGATGGCGATTCTGGAGACAGCTCGTCAGGTGGCGACTACTGACGCCAACATTCTTATTCTGGGCGAGTCAGGCACCGGCAAGGGCGAACTGGCCCGCGCTATTCATGGCTGGAGCAAGCGCAACAAGAAATCCTGCGTGACCATCAACTGTCCATCGCTGACGGCCGAGCTGATGGAGAGCGAGCTGTTTGGTCACAGCCGCGGCGCGTTTACGGGCGCGAGCGAGAGCACTTTGGGTCGCGTCAACCAGGCCGACGGGGGGACGCTTTTTCTCGACGAGATCGGCGATTTTCCCCTCACATTGCAGCCAAAACTGCTTCGCTTCATTCAGGACAAAGAATACGAGCGAGTCGGCGATCCGGTGACTCGCCGTGCCGATGTCCGTATTCTTGCGGCCACCAACCTGAACCTTGAAGACATGGTGCGCAATGGTCGCTTCCGTGAAGACCTGCTGTACCGTCTGAACGTGATCACCCTGAATCTCCCCGCGCTGCGCGAGCGTACGGAAGACATCCTGACTCTGGCGGATCGCTTCCTGGCGCGCTTCGTCAAGGATTACGCACGCCCGGCCAGGGGGTTCAGCGATGAAGCCAAAGCCGCGCTGTTGAACTACCGCTGGCCAGGCAACATTCGTGAGCTGCGCAACGTCATCGAACGCGCCAGCATCATTTGCCCGCAAGAGCGGGTTGAAGTGGCTCACCTGGGCATGGCTGAGCAACCCACCAGCAACGCGCCGCGAGTCGGTGCTGCGCTGAGCCTGGATGAACTGGAGAAAGCCCACATCGGCGCAGTCCTCGCGACCAGCGACACCCTCGATCAGGCCGCCAAGACATTGGGCATCGATGCTTCCACGCTGTATCGAAAACGCAAGCAGTACAACCTATGACTAACCCGGCATGAAACTGGCGATGAAGTTACGCACCAGGCTTTTCTTCAGCATTTCGGCGTTGATAACGGTAGCGTTGTTGGGGTTGGTGCTTGGTCTGGTCAGCGTGATGCAGATGGCGAGCTCGCAGGAGTCGTTGATCCAGCAGAATTTCGTGACCCTGGATACCGGGCTGAAGCTGCGGCAAAACCTGGGCGATCAGCTGGTCATGATGCTGAATGAGACGCCCAATGCTGAGCGTCTGGGCAAACTGCAGGATCAATTCCGGGTATTGCTGGAGCAGGGCGTCGAGAACGATGAACGCAACAACGTCGACAATGGCTTCCACGAAGCCAGGGCGGATTATCAGAAATTCGTCGACGCTTACGAAGCATCCCGCCAGTCCGCACGTTCGATGCGCGACAACACGGAACTGACTGAGGCGTTCAACAACCTGCGCAATAACTTGCTGGTCGCCCACCGCCAATCGCTGGACAACATCAGCAAGGTGGAAATCCATTCCCGCGAACGGGCGTTATGGGTTGCAGGTCTGCTTGGGTTGGTAGGCATTGCAGTGCTGTGCATCGGGTTCATTACCGCTCACGGGATCGCTCGTCGCTTCGGCGCCCCCATCGAGGCCTTGGCCAAAGCTGCGGACAGCATCGGCAAGGGCAACTTCGAGGTGACCCTGCCGATTGCTTCAGGCGCTGAAATGAATTTGCTGACGCGACGTTTCGGGATCATGGCCGAAGCGTTACGTCAGCATCAGGTCACTAACGTCGATGAACTGCTGGCGGGTCAGCAGCGTTTGCAGGCTGTGCTGGACAGCATCGACGACGGGTTGTTGATGATCGACCGCCAAGGTCGTCTGGAACACCTCAATCCGGTGGCTCAACGTCAGCTGGGCTGGGAAGAGCCCAAGCTTGGCCAAGGGCTCGGCGCGGCCTTGGAGCGCCCCGAACTGGACGAGCAGTTGTACCTGACCCTGCGCGGCGGAACGCTTGAGCGTGCGCCGGAAGACCTCTCCATTGAGGTCGACGGGGAATCGCGGCTTCTCACCTACAGCCTGACCCCCGTCAGCCACACCAAGGGGCACATTCTTGGGGCGGTAATGGTGCTTCACGATGTTACTGAACAGCGCGCATTCGAGCGTGTACGTAGCGAGTTTGTCTTGCGCGCATCCCATGAGCTGCGCACGCCGGTCACTGGCATGCACATGGCGTTTGGTCTGTTCCGCGAACGGTCAAAATTCCCGCCAGACTCCCGCGAGTCGGACCTGCTCGATACGGTCAACGAAGAAATGCAGCGTTTGATGCAGTTGATCAATGACCTGCTGAACTTCTCTCGTTACCAAAACGGCTTACAGAAGCTCGCGCTGGCACCTGTGTCCATCGAAGACATGCTGGAAGAGGCGCGCCAACGCTTCGAAGAAAAGGCCCACGAGCAAAACATTGTCCTGTCGATCGAGACCCAGGAGCCACTGCCTCGACTGCATGCTGATCGCGCCCAGCTTGAACGGGTGCTGGATAACCTGATGGACAACGCCCTGCGCCATACCCCAGAAAACGGGCTGATACGCCTTCAGGCACGGCGTCACGGCGAACGGGTCATTATTAGCGTGGAAGACAACGGCGAAGGTATCGCCTACGGCCAGCAGGGACGAATATTCGAACCCTTCGTCCAGGTCGGCCGCAAGAAAGGCGGTGCCGGGCTGGGCCTGGCGTTGTGCAAAGAGATCGTGCAACTGCACGGCGGCCGGATGGGCGTCTATTCCAGACCGGGGCAGGGCACCCAGTTTTATATGGCGTTGCCGTTGTAAACCCAACCGGCACCAGGATCAGACCTGTAGGAGCTGCCGAAGGCTGCGATGTGGAGTATCAGGATGAATGCTTTCGCAGCCTTCAGCAGCTCCTACAGGAAATCCATTTCACCGTTACGCCACATCCTCAGCCCGCCGCCCTTCGCTGCGACGGCCGCCTGTGACCAGTTCGCTGAATTTACGAGCGCTTAGCGGTCTGGCGAATAACCAGCCCTGACCGTATTTCACGCCTTCACTCATGAGCAGCCGGGCCTGGGATTCGAACTCGATACCTTCGGCAATCACCCGCAATTGCAGGGCATGGGCCATACGGATGATATGAGGAGCCACGCCGCTGCTGGCGGCATCATGACCCAGGGCATCGATAAATGCTTTGTCGATTTTCAGGCAATCCACGGGCAGTGTTTGCAGATAAGCCAGGCTGCAATATCCCGTGCCGAAGTCATCAATCAACACTTGGTGCCCCTTGTCGCGCAACGCCTGCAAGTGATTGCGGGCGATCACTACGTCGATCAATCCCCGTTCGGTGACTTCAAAGGCAATCTGCCGGGCCGAGACTTTGTGCACCGCCAGTAATCGGGCCGTGACCCGGCCAATTCGCGGAGCCATCACATCACACGCGGCGAGGTTCACCGAGATATAGAGCTGCGGATTGGCTCGCAGCAGAGACCCTAACTGCTCAAGCAACTGCTGCAACACGAAATCCGTAATCTGCCGAATCTGCCCCGTGTTCTCCGCCAACGGAATAAACAGGTCCGGGCTGGTCAGCGTGCCATCCGGCCTGCGCCAGCGAACCAGCGCTTCAGCCCCTACACATAACCGCGAATGTAGATCAAAAATCGGCTGGAAGAGCACTTTTAATTCGCCGCGCCGCAACGCGCCCTGCAGTTCACCCCCTAACGACTGGCGCTGACGAACGAGTTGCAACACCAGCGCGCCGATAAACAATGCAATCAGCAGGCTCGCGGGGACCAGTAACCACCAGGCTCCCGCTACTTTCTGCTGGAGACCGGCGCGGGGCGCAATCATCACCAGTTGATACACGGGGCTCTCAGTCGGCATGCGATAGATCAACAGGGTATCGGTGATTATCAGCTTTTCAGCGCTGTTCGAGGACCAGCGGACGCTGAGCGGCCAGGGTTGATCAGGACCCAGGACAGTGACGGCTTTGACGCCATGATTCAGCACCACCAGCAGACTGCCGCCGGTGGGCAAATCCACCACATCGGTCAGATGCCCCCGGGAGGTCGACACCCTGAAGCCGCCCCGGCCCAGCACCAACGCTGCGAGGTTGTCGTCGGGTTGAGCTGAGGTATTGAGCCAGTAATCGTAGGTGGGGCCGCGAATATCCGGCTTGCGAGGCAGGCCAGGCTGACTGTCCCGCGATCCGCTGGAACACGCTCTGGCATCGCCCACAAACGCAGCTTCATAGATGAATCGATAGCTGGAGGTAACCTGACGCAATCGGTCGATCATGTCCGGATTACAGCGTCGCAGAGGCTGGGCCTCCAGTTGATCAAGACCGGCACGCAGTTGGCCAAACAGCTGCTCCAGGCGCACCAGAAAGCGCCCGCCCTGAGTATTCATCTGTTCGCTTTCGTTCTGTCGTGCCTGATGCAAAGCCAATGCAAAGCTGCCCGCCAACAACACGGCAGCACTCATCAAGGCGGCGAGCAAAGCCATCAGCCAAGGACGATACAGGGTCGTGCGAAAGGGTGTTGCCGCATCGCGCATCAGTTGATACCCGGAGGAATACCCCTAGGTATAGCAACAAACGCGAAAATAGCCCGCTGGATTGGAGTTGCGGCAACGAATTGGCGAAATCAGCGCTGGCGGTTGAGCACTTTCAGGATAGCGGCGCTCTGCACATCTGGCTGTCCGTCGAAACGCGCGGGTCGGTAATGCATCTGAAAAGCGGCCAGAACATCCCGCGTGGCAACATCCAGTTCACCCGTCTGCGGTACGGTGTAGCCAACGCGAGCAAGCTGCTGCTGAAACCAGGCGATGTCCGGCACGCTATCGAGCATAAGTGCCTGCTGTTCGGCCACCAGACGCTCGTCCGGCCAGACACCCAGCCCAGCCTCGGCCAGTCGTTTCCAAGGAAACAGCGGCCCCGGATCCAGCTTGCGCGCCGGCGCGATATCGCTATGACCGATGATGTGCCGCGGGTCGATATGGTTACGCTTGACGATGTCTTTGAGCAGCACGATCAGCGCCTGAATCTGCCCTTCCGTATACGGATACCAAAGTCTGCCCGTCGGTGTATCGCGGTAACCAGGATTGACGATTTCGATACCAATCGATGCAGAGTTGAGCCAGGTGCGCCCATCCCACTCACTTTCACCGGCGTGCCAGGCCCGGGCGCTCTCGTCGACGAGCTTGTAGATGGTCGGCGGCGTATCACCAATCAGGTAGTGCGCACTGACCTCGCCGTGAGTGAGCAACTCAAGGGAACGCTCAAGCGTCGCAGAGGTGTAATGCACCACGACAAACTGCACACGGTTATCGTAGTTCACCGACGGGTGACTGGTGTCGAGTCGCGGTCCGCTGGTGCAGGCCGTCAACGTAATGAGCAGCAGGGCAGATAAAAACAGCTTCATGAAAACCTGAACATAGAGACAAGAAAGTGGGGAGCATAGCGCACTGCAGTGCAATCGCTTACTGCTGTCGAGTCATCGGTCAACCTTGCTCAACTCTGTTGCGGCCGTTTTCCTTGGCGCGGTACAAGGCCTGATCAGCGCGCTTGAGCGCTACATCACTGCGCTCGCCGGGGCGTAACGCTGTCACGCCCGTGGACACGGTGATGGTGACCGGTTCGCTCTTGAAGTGAAACGGGCACTCCTCAACCGCCGTCCGCAGTTTCTCGAGTAAAGCCAGGCCTGCTGTCACCTGAGTCGCAGGCAAGAGGATCACAAACTCCTCACCACCGAAGCGCGCAATGAAATCCGTCGGGCGTAGCTGCTTCTTCACAACCTTGGCAACAATCTTGAGAACCCGGTCGCCGGCCAGATGCCCGTAGCCATCGTTGATACGCTTGAAGTGATCCAGATCCAGAATACACACCAACAGGTTGGTCTTGTTCTTCTGCCAGACAGCCATTTCATGCCCAAGGCGTTCTTCCCAGGCGGCCCGATTGGGCAAGCCGGTCAATGGATCGATCAGTGCCTTTTGCCGCTGCTCTTCAAGATTGGCCCTGAAGCCCAGCGCCTCCTGCTCCATGGTCGCCACCCGGCTCGCCAGGCCTTGGAGGCGCGCCGCAACGTCCTGCTCACGCTCGTCGCGGGTCTTCTGATGTTGATCCATGGTGCCCAGAAGACCTTCCAGGCGGTTCTCCAGTACCTTTTTCAGGCTCGGCAAATCGGCGGCGTCCTGGACGCTGCTTTGCAAGCCGTCCACTTGCAGACGCAGCTCATTGTTCAACTCACGCGAGGCGGTCTGCTGGCCCACGTAGTCTTCGCTGGCGGCCTGAAGATTGCTCTGGAATGACTCGAGCCTTTCATTGAGCTGCTTTAGATAAATCTCGAACTCATGCTGACCACTGTCCGTGATCGCCAGCATCAAAACGGCAAGATCATCGAGAATGGGCAGCAATTCGTACCAGTTAAGGCCATGTTCGAGGCGCAAGCGCATCGCCTCGGCTTGAGGCCGATGGTGCTCCGGCAGGGTCAGATCGTTGAGCAGGCCCAACAGGGTGTGTTCGATATGCGCAGCCACGGAGCTGTAGCTAGGCTCGGGAGAGCTGGGCAGCGCGTAGGTTGATTCTTCTTCGCCAGACTCTGCTTCTTGCGGCAACTCATAGTCTTCGCCGACAGCGCTGACCGGCTCTGACACGTATTCGTAGGGCACAACCGGGATTGGGGCGAGCAAATCCTCAATCGGGATGGATTCAGTGACTGACGCAACCAGTGGAACAGCGATAGGCTCGACAATGACGTCGGCTTCATGGCCAGGAGCCGGGATCGCGGGCTCGGACACTTCGAGCACGGGCTCGACGTTGGGAGTCTGCACGTCTGGCGGCGGGGCTGCTGGTTCTGGCGGCAGTTGCGGAGTTTTCGGAGGAGCAGGGACCGCTGCAGCAGGCGCAACAACAGCTGGCGACGTAGCTAGATCGACTGGTTTGGGCGGTTCGTCAGGCTCGTCCCACTCATCGACCTCGGTTGAATCAGTCGCACGCTCAAGCATGACTTCCGGAACAGCGGCTGCGGTATCACTGGCGTCCTTAGCCGGAGCATCCCCCGTTTCATGCCCACCAAACAGACGCTGCAGCAACCCCGGCCGGTGCGGCTCTTCAGGCCGTTCAATCACCGTCAGCGCCTGGCCCTGCAGGCCGCTTAGCTCACCGAGCAACAGTGGCAGTTCCCGCACTTGCGAGGCGCGCTCCTCAAGGTCTTTGGCGAAACGCTTGAGCGGCTTGCGTACGTCCTTGGGCAATTGCAGGGACTGTAACTGCGTGACCAGCGACACCAAGGCGCTACTGACCTGTGCAGCGCGCTCTTCGCGGCGCTGCTCGGAATCCAGTACCGCTTTCTCCAGCTTTGGAATCAACGCTGCAAGGCCCGCGTCCATGTCGTCCTTACGGACGATTTCGCGCATTTCCTTCATGCATTGGTCGACAGCCCGGTCCGACCCTTCGGCCGCCAGACTGCTGCGCACCAGACCACGGCGCAGCAAGTCGAGACGGGCATTCCAGCGTTTTTCGAGCTTGTCTTGCTGTTCGACGCCTTTGAGGTATTTCTCTCGCCAGCGTTCGGCTTCGTCGCTCATTCAGAAGATCCGCGATGACTGATAACGGGCAGCGAGTCGCCGCCCAATGAAGCAGGCAGGCGGATCTCCACTGCAACGGGCAAATGATCAGAGATTGGCTGAGCCAATACCTGAACCCGTTCCAGAGTGAGTGTAGGACTGAGCAGAATATGATCAAGGCAGCGTTGCGGTCGCCAACTGGGAAAAGTCGCTTCAATTTGCGGAGCAAGGAGACCCAGGTCACGTAATGGAGATTTTTCCAGCAGGTCGAGGGCGTGGGTGTTCATGTCACCCATCAGTACCTGATGACGGTAACCACCGATCAATTCACGGATATAGGCCAATTGCCGGGTACGGGTGCGTGCGCCAAGTGCCAGGTGCATGATCACTACGACCAGCGCATCCTCACCTTCGCCAAAACGAACCAGAATCGCGCCGCGCCCGGCAGGCCCGGGCAGCGGGTGATCCTCGATCGCCCACGGTCGCAGGCGGCTAAGCACGCCATTGCTGTGCTGACCCAGACGACCCAGGTTGCGATTGAGTTGCTGATACCAGTAAGGAAAGGCACCGAGCTGAGCAAGGTGCTCGACCTGATTGACGTAGCCGGAGCGCAAACTGCCGCCATCGGCTTCCTGCAAGGCAACCAGATCGAAGTCGCCCAGCAAGTCACCTATCTTCTTCAGGTTACTGGCCCGCCCCACGTGCGGCAGCAAATGCTGCCAGCTGCGCGTGACGTAATGACCATAGCGGCCGGTGCTGATCCCGACCTGGATGTTGAAGCTAAGCAAGCGGAGCCGACCGTCCGCCGGCAGACCACTTGCCTGTAGATGATCCTCGTTGACCCGCGGATCATGCAGGCCAACACTTCTTACTGCTTTCTTGCGCAGCATGGCAGGCGCTGCTTACTTGGCCGCTCGCTCTTTTTCGATGAGCTGATCAGCCACTTGCAGGGTTTGCTCCGGACCACCGGCAGAACCCAGGTCGAAACGGTATTTGCCGTTGACGATCATGGTCGGTACGCCCGTGATTTCATACTTCTTGGCCAGTTCCTTGTACTGGGCGATCTTGCCCTTTACAGCGAACGAGTCGAAGGTCTTCAGGAACTCTTCCTTGTCGACCCCTTGGGTAGCGACGAATTCGGCCATGTCGTTCTTGTCGGTCAGACGCTTGCCGCCTTTCTGGATCGCATCGAATACTGCGGCGTGAACCTTGTGCTCTACGCCCATGGTGTCCAGGGTGATGAACAGTTGGCCGTGGGCGTCCCAAGGGCCGCCGAACATGGCAGGAATACGGACAAAGTGAACGTCAGCAGGCAGCTTCTCGACCCATGGGTTGATGGTCGGCTCAAATGCGTAGCAGTGCGGGCAGCCGTACCAGAACATTTCTACAACTTCGATCTTGCCTGGCTCGGAAACAGGAACAGCGCTGCTCAGCACGGTGTACTGCTTACCGGCTTCGATAGGCTCGGCAGCGTGTGCCGTGATACCGAAAATACTGGCGGCAACCAGTGCGGCGCTGAGAATCAGATTACGCATGCTTTACTCCTGAGGCTGATTTGAGGGCCTTGCAACGACCGGACTTCGACCGGCTGACAAGACACGAGTTCGCTAGTGTAACGCTGGCAACACCAAAAAAGGGTAGCCGAAGCTACCCTTTTTTTGAGTTGGAATGCGTTGGAGCGAGGCTTGCACGCGAAGAACTGTAACGCGGTGTATCTGCCCTGCGCGGTGATTGGTTCCTGGGCAAGCCGGATCGCCACCCGCACGCTCCAACAAGATCACCGCATGATCAATGCAGCCCCTGAATGTACTGCGAAAGCGCCTCGATATCCTTGTTACTCAACTTGGCGGCTATTGAGCGCATGACCATAGTGTCGCCGTCATTGGTGCGGTCACCTTCGCGAAAGGCCACGAGCTGCTTCTTGATGTAATCAGCGTGTTGACCGCCCAGATGCGGAAACCCCGCTGGCGCGTTGCCCACGCCATTGGGCGAATGGCACCCGGTACAAGCCGGCATGCCCTCGCTCAGTTTGCCGCCACGGAACAGTGCTTCACCTCGAGCGACCAGGTTCTCGTCAGCGGCACCCACGCTGCCTTTCTGACTGGCGTAGAACGCGGCGATATCGTTGAGGTCCTGCTCGTTGAGACTGGTCAGCAAGCCGGTCATTTCCAGCACGACGCGCTTGCCGTCCTTGATTTCATGCAGTTGCTTAAGCGTATATCGCTGGCCCTGGCCCGCCAGTTTGGGGAAGTTTGGCACCAGACTATTACCATCGGGGCCGTGACAAGCGCTGCAAACGGCGGTTTTGGCCTGCCCAGCAGCCGCGTCGCCGACTACCGTGTCAGCCGCCTGACTCGTGCCGCAGATGCCCAGAGCCAGCAGCAGACTCACGAAAATTTTGTTCATCAGGTAATCCAGATCGGCTAAAGGTGAATAGTTTTATAGAGGTGGACTCGCTCATCCAGACGGACGAAGGTTCGCGAATCCCCGCTATTGCGGTCTCTGCACAATCCACGCAACGGCATCACTTTGAACTCCTGAACACAGGCGACTCCAAAGCCTTCATACTCAGCAACCCTTTCAGGTTAAAAGCGGACTGCGTTCTAATGCGCTTATAGTTCTCGCTTGGCTGATGTAGCTTCCCGGGACCGGGACAAAGCACACACAAAATCTGCGGTAATTATATACTGGCCCCACTGAAACGGAAACGACACCTCTTGCCGCACCCCTTGCAGGCACCGCTCTCACCGGAAATCACATGCAACTCAAGAATCCCATCCTCGGCTTGTGCCAACAGGCAACCTTCATGCTCAGCGCAGCCAAAGTCGACCAGTGCCCGGACGACGACGGCTTTGAAGTGGCGTTCGCAGGACGCTCCAACGCAGGCAAGTCGAGCGCGCTGAATACCCTGACGCACGCCAGCCTGGCCCGTACATCTAAGACGCCAGGTCGTACGCAACTGCTGAACTTCTTCAAGCTGGACGATGAGCGACGCCTGGTCGACCTGCCGGGTTATGGCTACGCCAAGGTACCTATCCCGCTGAAACTGCACTGGCAGCGCCACCTTGAAGCGTATCTGGGCAGCCGCGAAAGCCTGAAAGGTCTGATTCTGATGATGGACATCCGTCACCCGATGACCGACTTCGACCTCCTGATGCTGGACTGGTCCATCGCCAGCCACATGCCGATGCACATTCTGCTGACCAAGGCTGACAAGCTGACTTACGGCGCAGCCAAGAACACACTGCTTAAGGTTCAGTCAGAAATCCGCAAGGGTTGGGGCGACGCCGTCAGCATCCAGCTGTTCTCTGCACCAAAGCGCATGGGCCTGGAAGAAGCCTATACCGTACTCGCAGGCTGGATGGAGCTGGAAGACAAGGCACCCGCCGAGTAAATCGCAGGCAAAAAAAACCCCGGACTTCATGTGGGGGAGGGGAAGTTCGGGGTTCAAGTTCCAGACTTCCATGGAGGGAAGCCGGATATCTGCCAACACTTAACACAACTAGGAGCATGACTGGCTTCTCAGCCAATCGAGTTCTCTGACCGGCGTTTAGAGGCGTAAGTTCCTGGCCTTCGGAAATTCTCCAAACGATCAGTCAGGCACACCGCGTTACCGTTCTTCGCAGGCAAGCCCAGCTCCAACAAACAGCGTGATCCTTGTAGGAGCGCGCTTGCCCGCGATGCAGACGCCTCGGTCAATCAGGCACACCGCGTGGAATGCCGCCCAGAACAAGCTCGGCTCCAACAGGAGATCGCGTGCTTGCCCCGGCCCAGCGCCTGGTCAGTGCGCCTCATCCCAGTTATTGCCCACACCGACCTCAACCAGCAACGGAACATCCAGCTGAGCCGCGCCGCTCATGTGCGGGCGGATCTGCTCGCTGATCTGCTCGACGAGGTCTTCGCGAACCTCCAGTACCAGTTCATCGTGAACCTGCAGGATGACTCTGGCGTCAAGCTTCGACGTCTCCAGCCAGCCGTTTACCGCCACCATAGCCTTCTTGATGATGTCTGCCGCCGTGCCCTGCATCGGCGCGTTGATTGCCATGCGCTCGGCGCCTTTGCGCAAGGCCTGGTTCTTGGCGTTGATGTCCGGTAAATACAGACGACGGCCGAAGATGGTCTCTACGAAACCCTGTTCAGCGGCCTGCGTGCGAGTGCGCTCCATGTAATCCAGCACGCCCGGGTAACGGGCGAAATAGCGATCCACATAGGCCTGAGACTGCTTGCGATCAACACCGATCTGCTTGGCCAGACCAAAAGCGCTCATGCCGTAGATAAGGCCGAAGTTAATCGCCTTGGCACTGCGGCGCATGTCGGTGGTTACTGCCTCAAGCTCAACGCCGAACACTTCTGCCGCCGTTGCCCGGTGAACATCCAGGTCATTACGAAACGCGTGTAGCAAACCTTCATCCTTAGCCAGGTGAGCCATGATGCGCAGCTCGATCTGCGAGTAGTCCGCCGCCAGCAGTTTGTAGCCCTTGGGTGCGACAAACGCCTGACGAATGCGGCGTCCTTCGGCGGTCCGGATCGGGATGTTCTGCAGGTTTGGATCACTGGAAGACAAGCGCCCGGTCACCGCCACCGCCTGATGGTAGGAGGTGTGAATGCGACCGGTGCGCGGGTTGATCTGCTCTGGCAAGCGGTCGGTGTAAGTGCTCTTGAGCTTGCTCATCGAGCGGTACTTCATCAATACCGTTGGCAGCGGAAAACCTTGTTCGGCCAATTCAGCGAGCACCGCTTCGGCAGTCGAGGCCTGGCCTTTGGCAGTCTTGCTCAGAACCGGCATGCCGAGTTTTTCATACAGGATCACGCCCAGTTGTTTCGGCGATCCCAGATTGAATTCCTCCCCGGCAATCTCGAACGCCTCGCGCTCAAGGGCAACCATCTTGTCGCCCAGCTCA
Source organism: Pseudomonas syringae group sp. J309-1 (assembly GCF_032582135.1). Taxonomy (NCBI): domain Bacteria; kingdom Pseudomonadati; phylum Pseudomonadota; class Gammaproteobacteria; order Pseudomonadales; family Pseudomonadaceae; genus Pseudomonas; species Pseudomonas syringae group sp. J309-1. The sequence continues at coordinate 24,822 of NZ_JAWHNU010000045.1, forward strand.
ACGCTCTGAATGCCCAGCAGCTTGGCATCCACCAGCGCACCCTGGCGTTCGATACCAGCCAAAACGGGCACCAGCGGCATTTCAATTTCATTGAGCACCGGGGCCAGGCTAGGGATCGCAGCGAGCTTCGCCTGAAGCGCTTCGTGCAAGCGCAGCGTTATGTCAGCTTCCTGAGCTGCGTATTGCGCAGCCAGCTCCAGAGAAATCTGGTCGAACGTCAGTTGCTTCACGCCCTTGCCAGCAATGTCCTGAATATTCCCGGCGGCATGCCCCAGGTATTTCAGCGCGAGGCTTTCGCGGTCATGACGGGTTGCGGTGGAATCCAGCACGTAGGATTCGAGCATGGTGTCATACAGCAGCCCCTGAACTTCAATGCCCTGACTCTGATCGCCATCAATGGCGCAGTTAGCGAGGATATTGATATCGAACTTGGCGTGCTGACCGACTTTGATTTTGCTCGGGTCTTCCAGCAGCGGTTTGAGCTGCTTGAGTACGTGATCACGATCCAGTTGCTGCGGCACGCCCATGTAGGAGTGGGTCAGCGGGATGTAAGCGGCTTCGTGGGTCTGCACGGCAAACGACAAGCCCACCAGTTGCGCACGCTGGGCGTCCAGGCCGTTGCTCTGGGTCACGAACGCCACCAGCTTGGCGTCGTTGAGTTTCTTCAGCCAAACGTCGAGCTGGCTCTGCTCAAGGATGGTTTCGTAGCGGGACTCTGCAGGGGCAGGCGCCTCTTCGATGGCGATTTCCAGACCGACACGCTTGGCATCACGGTGCAGGTCTTCAATCCAGCTTTTGAATTCCAGCTCGGCGTAAAGCTCAAGCAGCGCTTCACGATCAGGCTGGGTGCAGTGCAGTTGATCCAGCTCGATATCCAGCGGGACGTCGATCTTGATGGTCGCCAGCTCGTAAGACAGGAACGCCATGGCACGATGTTCTTCGAGCTTGGCAGCCAGGGTTTTCGCGCCACGGATCGGCAGCGTTGCGACCATTTCGAGGTTTTCGTACAGCTCTTTCAGGCCGCCGCCCACACCGACCAACAGGCCTACGGCAGTCTTTTCGCCAACACCCGGCACACCTGGGATGTTATCGACCTTGTCACCCATCAGCGCCAGGTAATCGATGATGTGCTCAGGGCCGACGCCGAACTTCTCTTTCACGCCCGCCACGTCCTGGACGCTGCCGGTCATGGTGTTGACCAGCGTGATGTGCCCGTCGACCAACTGCGCCATGTCCTTGTCGCCGGTGGAAATGATTACCGGTCGGTCCGCTGCGGCGCTGCTGCGCGCCAGTGTGCCGATGACGTCGTCAGCTTCGACGCCGTCAACGCACAGCAACGGGTAGCCCAAACCTTTCACACAGGCGTGCAGCAGATCGATCTGCACGCGCAAATCGTCCGGCATGCTTGGCCGGTTGGCTTTGTACTCGGCGTACAGGTCGTCTCGGAACGTACCGCCTTTGGCGTCGAACACCACGGCGAACGGGCTATCCGGGTATTGCCGACGCAGGCTTTTGAGCATATTAAGCACGCCTTTCACGGCACCCGTGGGCAAACCCTTGGACGTGGCGAGCGGCGGCAGCGCATGAAAGGCGCGGTACAGATAAGAAGAACCGTCCACCAGGACGAGGGGAGCTTGGCTCATGAGCAGAATCAACCTTTTCGGCGGGGTCGGCGCTAGAATGCGAGGACCATTGACGACAAAGGGACAAGGTTATCATGCGCACAACAAATCGCCTGTTGCTGGCCGGCCTGTTTACACTCTGCCCGCTGATTGCTGTTGCTGCTGATGAGGCACCGTCAGGAGACCCGGACGTTACAATCCGCACCGAAGGTGACAGAACGATTCAGGAGTATCGCCAGAACGGCTTCCTGTATGCGATCAAGATCACCCCGAAAGGCGGTAAACCTTACTTTCTGGTGCGCGCCGATGGTACAGACGCCAATTTCATTCGTTCAGATCAACCGGATATGCTGATTCCATCGTGGAAAATATTCGAGTGGTAAGGTCGCACATTCACCTTTTTTGCTGGCAGCCCTGATATGTCCGTATTTACCCCCCTGGCTCGGCCCGAGCTGGAAACATTTCTCGCCCCTTACGGGCTAGGCCATTTACGTGACTTTCAAGGCATTGCCGCCGGAAGCGAAAACACCAACTACTTCATTAGCCTGGAGCAGGGTGAGTTCGTGCTGACCCTCGTGGAGCGCGGTCCGGTTCAGGAAATGCCGTTCTTCATCGAGTTACTGGACACGCTCCACGAGGCTGATTTGCCGGTGCCGTATGCCCTGCGTACTACGGAAGGCGCGGCACTGCGCGAGCTGGCAGGCAAACCGGCGCTGCTGCAACCACGCCTGCCCGGCAAGCACATCAGCGCGCCGAACACGCAGCATTGCGTGCAAATCGGCGAGTTGCTGGGTCATCTGCACCTGGCGACCCGCGACAAGGTACTGGAGCGCAAGACTGATCGCGGTCTGGACTGGATGCTGGCTGAAGGCGCAACCCTGATTTCTCATCTGGAGGCGGCTCCCGGCGTATTGCTCAAAGCCGCGCTGGAAGAAATCGAACGTTTGAAGCCGAAGATCATGGCGCTGCCCAAGGCCAATCTGCATGCGGACCTGTTCCGCGACAACGCGCTGTTCGAAGGTACACACCTGACCGGGCTGATCGATTTCTATAACGCCTGCTCCGGGCCGATGCTTTATGACCTGGCGATCGCGCTGAATGACTGGTGTTCGGACGAAGAGGGCAAGATCGACGCGCCACGCGGGCGGGCCTTGCTGGGTGCCTACGCTGGATTGCGCCCGTTCACAGCGGCTGAAGCCGAATTGTGGCCGACCCTGCTGCGCGTTGGCTGCGTGCGTTTCTGGCTGTCACGCTTGATTGCAGCGGAATCCAATGCGGGGCAAGACGTGCTGATCCATGATCCGATGGAATTCCAGAAGCGTCTGGAACAACGGCAGGAAACGCATTTGCCGCTGCCGTTTGCGTTGTAAACCGCCCTTGTAGGAGTGAACTTGTTCGCGAGGCGATATTCCTGTGTACGCAGGGCCAATGCCTCGCCAACAAGTTGGCTCCTACAGGTTCTCGACAGCCCCTCCAGACCAGTTAAAGACTCTCCAGGCACCCCACCAGATCATCTCCCAGCTTGTTCAGCAGCAGCTCATACCCGGTCGCGTTTGCGGGGGTATCACCGCCCAATGCATCCAGCTCAGCCAGTTTTGCGGGCAATCCGGCTGTCAGGGTCTCGGCAAGGCGTGGGCGCAACGGCGGTTCGCTGAACACACAGGTCTTGCCTACTTCGGTCAAACGCGCACGCATGGCAGCAACATGCTGAGCCCCCGGCTGAACCTCGGCGGCAACGCTGAACACGCCCGCGTGCTTGAGGCCATAAGCGTCTTCGAAGTAATCGAAAGCCTCATGGAAAACGAAGTACGGTTTGCCGGCGATTCCAGCTACACGGCCTTTGATTCGTGCATCCAGCGCGTCCAGACGCGCATTGAAAGCCTTCGCGTTACTGGCATACCGCGCAGCATTGGCTGGATCGACAGCGCTCAAGTCAGTGGCCATTTTTGCCGCGATCACCCGGGCATTGACCGAAGACAGCCACAAATGGGCGTCGAGACTCCCGGGACGATGGTCATGATCATGCTCGTCGTGGCCGTGCTCATCGCCTTCCTCATGGGACGCACTGTCAGCGCCGAAGTGGCGCAACTTCAAGCCCGGCAGGGATTGCACCGCAACGACCGGCAAAGTCCGGTTTTTCAGAACACGAGGCAGGAAGCCTTCCATGTCAGGACCGATCCAGTAGAGCAGATCCGATTGCTGCACGCGCCGTACGTCGGATGGCCGCAGCGCATAGTGATGTGGCGACGCCCCAGGCGGCAAAAGCACCTCTGGCTTACCAACACCGTCCTGCACAGCCGCCGCGATCAGCTGCAATGGCTTGATGCTGGTGAGGACGCGGACATCGGCCTGAACCGGGGAAATTGTCAGCAAACTTGCGGTTAAAGCGACAAATAGAGCAAAAAGACGGTACACGTGGGCCACTCATAGAAGGCTAGAACGGGTAACATAATAACGTCTCTAGCAAATATCGTCTCCGCTCATGCCTATTACACCGTTGGCCAGTCGCCCCCACGACCACTCCCATTGCGTGCATACCGCGCTTTCCGAAGCCGATAAGCTGTGCGCCCAGAAAGGCCTGCGCCTGACTGCCCTGCGCCGTCGCGTGCTGGAGCTCGTCTGGCAGAGCCACAAGCCATTGGGCGCGTACGACATTCTTGCCGTGCTCAGCGAAGAAGACGGCCGCCGTGCTGCGCCGCCTACCGTTTACCGGGCGTTGGATTTCCTGCTGGAAAACGGCCTGGTGCATCGCATCGCTTCGCTGAACGCCTTCACCGGCTGCAACCACCCGACTCACGTGCATCAAGGCCAGTTTCTGATTTGCCGTGAATGTAACGCCGCCATTGAGCTGCAAAGCCCGGCCATCAGCGATTCCGTGATCACTGCGGCCGCTGGCGTCGGCTTCGCGGTCGAAGGCCAGACCGTGGAAATCGTCGGGGTGTGTTCCGGCTGCAAGGCCGCCTGATGAGCAACGCGTTGATCAAGCTTGAGCACGTTGGCGTCGCCCTTTCCGGGCAGAATGTGCTGGAAAACATCCATCTGAGCGTCAAGCCTGGGGAAATCGTCACCCTGATAGGCCCTAATGGCGCGGGCAAGACGACGCTGGTGCGTGCCGTGCTGGGTTTGCTCAAGCCGGACACCGGCAGTGTCTGGCGCAAACCCAAGCTGCGCGTCGGCTATATGCCGCAGAAGCTGCACGTTGACCCGACGCTACCGTTGTCAGTGCTGCGCTTTCTGCGTCTGGTCCCTGGTGTGGACCGCGCAGCCGCACTGGCTGCGCTGGTTGAAGTAGGCGCAGAAAAGGTCATCGACAGCCCTCTGCAAGGTATTTCCGGCGGTGAGATGCAGCGCGTCCTGCTGGCTCGCGCCCTTTTGCGCGAACCGGAATTGCTGGTGCTGGATGAACCCGTGCAAGGCGTAGACGTTGCCGGGCAGGCCGAGCTGTACAGCCTGATCACCCGCCTGCGTGACCGCCATGGCTGCGGAGTGCTAATGGTTTCCCACGATCTGCATCTGGTGATGAGCACCACGGATCAAGTGGTCTGTCTGAACCGCCACGTCTGCTGTTCCGGGCATCCGGAGCAAGTCAGCCACGACCCGGCGTTCGTCGAGCTGTTCGGCAAGAACGCGCAAAGCCTGGCGATTTATCACCACCATCACGACCACGCCCATGATTTACATGGGGAAGTCGTCGAGGGCGCCGCCGATTCGGTCGGCCACATCCATACACATGTTCACGGAGACAGCTGCAAGCATGGCTGATTTTCTTCTCTACGCCTTGCTTGCTGGTCTGGCTCTGGCACTTGTCGCAGGACCGCTGGGTTCGTTCGTGGTCTGGCGACGCATGGCCTATTTTGGCGATACGCTTTCTCACGCTGCATTATTGGGCGTCGCGCTGGGTTTCTTGCTGGATGTAAGCCCGACGCTTGCAGTGACCGTCGGCTGCCTGCTGCTGGCGATCCTGCTGGTGACCTTGCAGCAACGTCAGCCGCTGGCCTCGGACACCCTGCTGGGGATTCTTGCGCCCAGCACTTTGTCTCTCGGGCTGGTGGTGCTCAGCTTCATGCACGACGTGCGCATCGACCTGATGGCGTATCTGTTTGGCGATTTGCTGGCGATCAGCCCCAATGATCTGATCTGGATCCTTGGCGGATCACTGGCAGTGCTGGTATTACTGATAGCACTTTGGCGCCCATTGCTGGCAGTTACCGTGCACGAAGAGCTGGCGAAGGTCGAAGGCCTGCCCGTTGCGGGTTTGCGCATGGCGCTGATGTTGTTGATCGCGGTGGTGATCGCTGTGGCGATGAAAATCGTCGGCGTTCTGCTGATTACATCGCTGCTGATCATTCCGGCTGCTGCGGCACAGCGTCACGCCCGTTCGCCGGAACAGATGGCGCTCGGTGCAAGCGTGCTGGGCATAGTGGCCGTGTGTCTGGGGCTGTCGATGTCCTGGTTCAAGGACACCCCGGCAGGGCCTTCAATTGTGGTTTCAGCAGCGGCATTGTTCCTGCTGAGTTTTGTCCTACCCAAACGAGCGGTGTAGACTTGCTCGTTTTTTGCGCAATTAGAGAATCGCAGGAATGAAGCCGTTCGCATCCCGTTATCTGTTGCTTGCCGCATTTTCCGTCCTGTTGGCAGCCTGTCAAAGCGCGCCAACAGTCGAAGCGCCCGTGCCTGCAACTGAGGCAGACGGCTTCGCACAGCTCGAGCAAAGTATCACCAGCAATGAACTGGCCACTGCCGAAGATCAGTTGGCCAAACTGCAAGCTGCAGCGCCAACGGACATTCGTCTGGAGCCATTCCAGCGCCGTCTGGCAGAAGCATATCTGAGCCGCAGTCAGATTGGCCTGCAGAAGGGTGACGTCAACGCTGCCGCCACGGCCTTGAGCCGCGCAAGGGCCTTGATGCCCAAGGCACCCGCACTGACCAGTGGCGTCAACGGGGCAATCGCCCACGCTCGTAAAGCCGAGCTGGATCAGGCTGAAGCAGAGTTGAAAGCGGCTGAAGCCAAGCGCGTTGCCAAATTGATTGATCCGTCGGCAGAAAGCACGACTATCAAGCTCAAGATCGGCGATATGGCGCAATTACGTCGCCAGCTGGATGCGATCGCCGCCGATACCGTTGCTTTTAACTGCATCGTCCTGCTGCAAGTGCCGCGCACAGACGATTACCCATGGCTGGCCACATTGCTGACCAAACGGGTGAACAAGATCAATCCGGATTTTGAACTGGAACTGCGCCGCAAGATTGAGCGCAATGAGACGGCGACAGTGGTTCTGAAGCCTGCACAGCAATAAGCGCATAGAAAGACGACTGCCGTACAGACTGTGTGAAAACGTAGCGAGCGACGGCAAGACAAGGCAAAAACAGGCGAAAAACGGCCGGGGTCGCGTCCGACTCTAGTGTTCTAAATGAGCATTTTTCGCCTGTTTTTAACGCAGTATTGTGCGCGTAGCACCGAAGGTGCCCAGCCTGCAGTAGTTTTCACACAGTCTGTGTAGGAGCGCGCTTGCCCGCGATGGCGGTGTACCAGTCAAAATAGGTATCGACTGATCTAACGCTATCGCGGGCAAGCGCGCTCCTACAGGGGTTTGTTCTCAGCAGGCGCCATCCATGGCGCCTTTTCGTATCAAGCAGGAATCGCTTTAGCCTTCGGTTCACGATCCCAGACGCGGTGCTGGGCGATCGCAGTAAAGAAAGGCTTGAACGACTTGCTGTCAGACACTTCCAGCAGCCCCGCATCCTTGTCCAGATGCAGCAGATCAATGATCTGTTTAGCCTCACCACTCACAGAAATCGCCTTGAGGTGTTTGTAAGCCTCGAGCACGTAGTGCAGTGCGACACCGTCGCCACTCAGCGCGGTCACCGAAGCAGCACCACCTGGAATGAACACTGCGTCGAACGCTACCGAAGGCAAGCCTTCCATGGAGGCATCAACCGGCAGGCTCGCACCGCTGGCGGTTTTCACCGGCGCAGAAGTCGGACCAAGCACCTTGGCGTGAGCACCTTCAGCTTCCAGCGCCGCTTTCATGGCCGCGACAGCTTTGTCGTCCACACCGTTGGCAACCAGAATCGCCACTTTGCGCGACACGATATCGCCGGACAGCAGGTTCATCTGGCTAAGCAGAGGGGACTCTGCAAGCGATTGCTTCTTCGACGGCACGGTTGGAGCCGTTGGCGCAGGCAGACCGAGGTTCGCAGCTACACGACCTGCCAATTCCAGATCAATGTTGGCAAGAATCTCGTTCACCTGACGGGCACGAATGTGTTCGCGCTCAACCTTGCCCAACTCGAAGCTGTACGCCGCGATGATGTGCTCTTTCTCGGCATGGCTCATGCTGTTGAAGAACAGCGTGGCTTGCGAGAAATGGTCGGAGAACGATTCGCTACGCTGACGGACCTTGTGTGCCTCGATACGCTCTGGATAGCTCTCAAAGCCGCCATCCACCGGACCAGCCGGGGTCTCTTTCGGCCAGCCGCCATCAATCGAGTTCGGCTCGTAAGAAGCGCGGCCCTTGTCGATGGTGGTGCGGTGCTGAGCGTCTCGCTGGCCGTTATGGTTCGGCGCAATAGGGCGGTTGATCGGGATTTCGTGGAAGTTCGGTCCGCCAAGACGGCTGATCTGGGTGTCTGTATAGGAAAACAGACGACCTTGCAGCAGCGGGTCATTGGAGAAGTCGATACCCGGCACGACGTGACCAGGGCAGAACGCGACCTGCTCGGTTTCGGCGAAGTAGTTGTCCGGGTTGCGGTTGAGCACCATTTTGCCCAGTGGCGTCACCGGTACCAGTTCTTCCGGGATGATTTTGGTCGGGTCCAGAATATCGAAGTCGAACTTGTGCTCGTCTTCTTCTGCGACGATTTGCACGCCCAGTTCCCACTCAGGGTAATCACCGGTTTCGATGGATTCCCACAGATCGCGGCGATGGAAGTCGGTGTCTTTACCGGCCAGCTTCTGCGCTTCGTCCCACACCAGCGAGCAAACGCCGAACTTAGGCTTCCAGTGGAATTTCACGAAGGACGATTTGCCTTCGGTATTGATCATGCGGAACGTGTGCACGCCAAAACCCTGCATGGTGCGCAGGCTTTTCGGGATCGCCCGGTCGGACATAGTCCACAGCACCATGTGCGCGGACTCAGGCACCAGCGAGACGAAATCCCAGAAGGTGTCGTGAGCGGAACCACCGGTAGGGATCTCGTTATGCGGCTCAGGTTTGACCGCGTGAACGAAGTCCGGGAACTTGATGGCGTCCTGAATGAAGAACACCGGCATGTTGTTGCCAACCAGGTCGTAGTTGCCTTCATCGGTATAGAACTTCACCGAGAAGCCACGCACGTCACGCACGGTATCGCCGGAACCACGCGGGCCTTGCACGGTGGAAAAGCGCACAAACACAGGGGTTTGCTTGGCCGGATCACGCAGGAAGCCCGCTTTGCTCAGCGCGGCGTGATCTTCGTAAGCCTGAAAGTAGCCATGCGCGCCAGTACCACGGGCATGGACGATGCGCTCTGGAATACGCTCATGGTCAAAGTGCGTGATTTTTTCACGCATGATGAAGTCTTCAAGCAGCGACGGACCGCGGTCGCCGGCTTTCAGGGTGTTCTGGTTGTCGGAGACCTTCACACCATGGTTGGTGCGCAGCGCCTGCTGGGTCGCGTCAGAGCGGAACTGCTCCAGACTTTCCAGCTTGGCGTTGGTGTTGCTGCGGTCCGGGGTATCGGTTCCTGCGAGTTCGCTTTTTGACGGGTCTGGCGTGTTCGTTGGTTTCTTCGTAGCCATTGGAAAAAAACTCCTCAATTACAGGCTGCCCTGTAGCCAGAACTGGCATCGGGCTTATAAACAGAAATCCCCGAAATCGAGTCTGGGGAAATCACGGCACTAAGAAAGTGACTGAGGAGATAAACAGGCGTTCCGTGTTTTTTTTGAAGATCGGGCGGGTGGTGCTCCCAATGGAGCGATTTCCTGCTTGCCCGCGATAAGACTGGAGCGATATGCCTGATATTTGCGGAGCCTTATCGCGAGCAAGCTCTGCTCCTCTCAGACAAACTACAACTATTTGTTTTGGAATACTTCCATCTGTAGGAGCGCGCTTGGTCTGGGCCGCATCCGGACGATTACGTCAGCAGGGACGATACATTCATCGACTGACAGACCGAATCGTCCGGATGCGGCCCAGACCAAGCGCGCTCCTACAGGTCTCCACTTGCTTCGCGACAGCGTGACGTCAGGGACACCGGGGCTCTCTCACAGGAAATCCAGATCATTGCCACCCATCGCCTTATTCCATTTACACAGGTCTGTTATGAAATAAATGCTAAATCGATTCCGGCGGACAGGCTAAAATGCGCGCCCGGCCTATCCAGCCGATGCCAATCAGCCGGTGTGCGTCCTGCCGCTGCGCTGAATTTTTACCGCGCCCCCACAAGGTTCGCTAAGTGATCGAGTTCCATAACGTCCATAAAACCTATCGGGTGGCAGGCAAGGAAATTCCGGCCCTGCACCCTACCAGCCTGCGCGTTGAAGACGGTCAGGTGTTCGGCCTGATCGGCCATTCGGGGGCTGGCAAAAGCACCCTGCTGCGCCTGATCAACCGCCTGGAAACCCCGAGCGGCGGCCAGATCATCGTTGATGCCGAAGAGGTCACCGCTCTTGATGCCAATGGCTTGCGGCGTTTTCGCCAGCAGGTCGGGATGATCTTCCAGCACTTCAATCTGCTGTCCTCCAAAACCGTGGCCGACAACGTCGCCATGCCGTTGACCCTGGCCGGTGATATGTCCCGCGCCGAGATCGATCAGCGCGTGGCAGAACTGTTGGCACGGGTTGGCCTGTCCGACCACGCGAAGAAATACCCTTCGCAATTGTCCGGAGGGCAGAAGCAGCGTGTCGGCATCGCCCGCGCTCTGGCGACCAAGCCGAAAATCCTGCTCTGTGATGAAGCGACCAGCGCGCTGGACCCGCAAACCACCGCATCGGTCCTGCAACTGCTGGCCGAGATCAACCGCGAGCTGAAGCTGACCATCGTCCTGATCACCCACGAGATGGACGTGATCCGTCGCGTATGCGACCACGTCGCGGTCATGGACGCTGGCGTGATCGTCGAGCAGGGCAAGGTCGCCGATGTGTTTCTGCACCCGCAGCATCCGACCACCAAGCGCTTTGTTCAGGAACACGAGCAGATCGATGAAAACGAACAGCGCGATGACTTCGCCCACGTCGAAGGCCGCATCGTGCGTCTGACCTTCCAGGGTGAGGCGACCTACGCGCCACTGCTCGGTACTGTCGCGAGAGAAACCGGTGTGGATTACAGCATCCTGGCCGGGCGCATCGATCGCATCAAGGACACGCCTTACGGGCAGCTGACGCTGGCCATCACCGGCGGTGACATAGACGCCGCCTTCGCTCGCTTCACCGCCGCGGATGTTCATATGGAGGTGCTGCGCTGATGGACGCTCTACTGACTTTATTCCCCAATGTCGATTGGGCCGAGATCTGGATCGCTACCCTCGACACCCTGAACATGCTCGTCGTGTCTCTGGGCTTTACCGTGCTGCTCGGTTTGCCACTGGGTGTGATCCTGTTCCTCACGTCGCCACGCCAGTTGCTCGAAAACAAAGGCCTGTACTCAGTGCTGGCGGTAATCGTCAACTTGCTGCGGGCTTTGCCGTTTATCATCCTGCTGATCGTGATGATGCCCGTGACCGAGATCATCACCGGCACCACGCTGGGCATCCTCGGCACGTTGCCACCGCTGATCGCGGGCGCCACGCCGTTCTTTGCCCGCCTGGTGGAAACCGCGCTGCGTGAAGTGGATCGCGGCATCATCGAAGCGACTCAGGCCATGGGCGCCACCACGCGGCAGATCATCGTCAAGGCGCTGTTGCCTGAAGCGCGCCCCGGCATCCTGGCCGCTGTGACCGTTACAGCGATTGCGCTGGTGTCGTTCACTGCCATGGCGGGTGCCGTCGGTGCGGGCGGGCTCGGCGATCTGGCGATTCGTTACGGTTACCAGCGTTTCCAGAACGATGTGATGTTCGTGACGGTCGTATTGCTGCTGGTGCTGGTGCAAATCCTGCAAACCATTGGCGACAAACTGGTCGCGCACTTTTCCCACCGCTAGTTTTTGGCCGATCCCCCTCGGCAATAGCCCGCCAGATTGGTGGGCTCTCAAAGGAGTTGATGTATGAAGAAGCTGTTGGCCGTATTTGCTGCTGTTGCTGCGTTGTCCGCACACGCTGATGAAACCCTGACCGTTGCGGCCAGTGCCGTACCGCATGCCGAGATTCTCGAATTCGTGAAGCCGACCCTGGCCAAAGAAGGCGTGGACCTGCAAATCAAGGTCTTCAATGACTACGTGCAGCCTAACGTGCAAGTCGAGCAGAAGCGCATGGACGCCAACTTCTTCCAGCACCAGCCGTACCTGGATGAGTTCAACAAAGGTAAAGGTACTGATCTGGTCAGCGTGGCCAAGGTTCACGTAGAGCCGTTTGGTGCCTACTCGGACAAGTACAAAACTCTGGCCGAGCTTCCGGACGGCGCCATGGTTGCGCTGCCTAATGACGCCACCAACGAAGGCCGCGCTTTCCTGTTGCTGGCCAAAGCCGGCTTGATCACCCTGAAAGACCCAACCAGCATCCTCGCCAAACCGAGTGACGTGCTGCAGAACCCGAAAAACCTTAAGTTCCGCGAGCTGGAAGCGGCTACGCTGCCACGCGTGCTGACTCAGGTAGACCTGGCGCTGATCAACACCAACTACGCGCTGACTGCCAAGCTTGATCCAACCAAGGACGCGCTGATCATCGAAGGCGCCGAATCGCCTTACGCCAACATTCTCGTGACGACTCAGGCCAACAAGGATGCGGACGCCATCAAGAAGCTGGTTGCTGCCCTGCAAAGCCCGGAAGTGAAAGCGTTCATCGCCGAGAAGTACAAAGGCGCAGTGGTTCCGGCTTTTTAAGCTGAATCACCGCACTTTCACGCTGCAAACATATGTGGGAGCAGAGCTTGCTCGCGATAAGGCTGGACTCGGCTCACTTTAGATCGCGCCCAGCCTTATCGCGAGCAAGCTCTGCTCCCACATAGGATTGCGCGGTGTCAGTAAACTCCGGTACTCACTCCCGCTCCAACAACCCCGGCAACTGCGCCAGCAGCTTCTGGTTGTTGAACGGCGCACGAATGAACCCACGCTGATTGCCGTCTGGCCCGAGCAACGCAAGGTTGCCGCTATGGTCCACGGTGTAGCCCGGTTTACTGGTATCGGCCGGAATAAACGGAATGCTTACTCCGTTGGCCAGCTTTTGAATATCCGGCACACTCCCCGTCAACCCCACGAAGTCTTTGTCGAAATATCCCAGATACTGTTTGAGCTGCTGCGGTGTGTCGCGATTGGGATCGACGCTGACCAGCACCACTCGCAATTTGCTCAACGTCTCCTGCGGTAGCTCGCTCTTGATCTGACGCAACTGGGCGAGAGTGGTGGGGCAGATGTCCGGGCAATAGGTGTAGCCGAAAAAAAACAGCGTCCACTTGTCCTTGAACCCGTTGACCTGCACTGGCTGGCCGTCCTGATCGGTCATGGTCAGGTCTGGCAGCTTGCGGCTTTGGGGCAGCAGAATGATCCCGGCATCGATCAAAGCGGTCTGGTCACTAGCGCTGTTGCCGGACAACACACGATTGACGGCATAGCCCAAAATCAAAGCGACGAGGGCGACCAGGATGAAAACGGTTTTCTGGGTTCGAGTCATGAGATCAGCAGTAATGGGTCTTGTGGTGGCGGAGCGCAGATTGCAATGGCGTGCCACGTTACAGCACGGACGCCCGAATCAGGAAGAGACCACGATACCTCCAGCAACAGCTAGCCGCCGCTTTTCGAGGCAGGCGTTTTGCTGGAGGTCACGTTGAACAAGGTGTACCCCAGGGTTAGCTGTTCGATATCCTTCGGCAAGTCGTAGTCGACGATGAAACGCACCAGCATTTCCACACGCTCACCCGGCTGCAGCACTTGCTGGGTGAAGCAAAAACATTCTGTCTTGTGAAAGTACGCCGCTGCGGAGCCTGGCGAGATGCTCGGCACTGCCTGAGCTGTCATGGGCTGGTCTGTGGGGTTCTGGGCGATGAACAACATGTCATTAACGGCGCCGGGATGTACTTCCAGTTGATCGGCTTTAGGGTAAAAGCCCCACACCATGTTCACGGCATTGGACGACAGGAACTTCACCCGTACCTGACGGCTTTCATCGACCCGTTGCGAGCGCTGATCATCGCCAGCGTTGCCATGAATGCCCAATACCCGAGACGCACCATTGAACAGCGGAACTGCAGCAATGCCGAGAGCAAACATCACGATAATCACCAGCAGCATGCGGACGATCTGGGACTTGGAAAACCGGGGAGCATTCATACCAATACAGTCAGCCTGGTGAAGGTTTAATACGCGCCATGAGGTGATGGACCGAGACGTCGCGACGCAGCCATGACTCCAGATATCGAACAGCGCCCGATGACCATCAGCACTGCCAAAAACCGAGTATAGACAGGCACCGTAGGCGTGCAACGCGCTGGAAAAATCCGGAAAATGTCGGCCGCGAGTTGCCGCGTCAAAAATTTAAGAGGCAATAGTGGCGCAAATGGCGCTTTTAATAGCCAATACACATATATGTGAACCTGTTATGACAAAAACGTCTTAGCCTTTCGTTCAGGCAGGCTAACGTATGGTCTCCCCCTATCCGTACCCTGGTTTTCCATCCTCAGGAGCATTCATGAACACCGCCGCTTTGCGCGAGCAGATACAACGTGCGCATCAACACGAGGCCGAGACCGGCCAGTTATTGCGTCAACTTGAAACTCAGTTACCGCACCTGCACCCTGCCATTCATCTGCCGGAAGTCGATGCGCGCGGCGTGCTGACGCGTTTTGTCACCGCCTATATCGATCTGGTGCCGGACTTGCTGGACGCGGCTCATGAGGTTGCCGTTGAAGCGGGCATCGAAGGGCAGATCAAACCGGTGCTGAAAATCGCCGAGCACTTCTTCACAGCACCACCCGCCATCATGGACGGCCACGAGGGCCTCGACAGCCTGCTGGATGAAGCCTATTTGGCGCATCGTCTGGTTGAGGAAGTGAATGATCTATACATCAAGCATTTCGCCCGCCCGCTGATCCCGTCCAATACCGTGGTCGCCAGCGTTATCGCCCACCAATTGATTGGTGAGTCGTTCGCCAACCAGTTGGACGAAGCGGTGCATCACGCTGTCGATCAGTTGCTTGATGAGGAAAGCTTTGAGCTGGAATCCGTGGAAGCCTACCGCGACCGCCTGAGCAGCCCGGACACCGAAGCCGCATGGAAACGCTGGCCGTGCCTGTCGCGCCAGCTGGGGCTTGGGCTGGCCCTGGATAGAGGTTAAGAGTTACCCGCAATACCGGGTGCCCCCCTGTGGGAGCGAGGCTTGCCCGCGATAAGAGCACCGCAGATTCTCGGTGAATCGCGTCTGGCCTTATCGCAGACAAGCCTCGCTCCAACAATCAACCCACATTAGCTTTGCGAAGCAGCTGACCCGATCCCGGTAGTTGTCGTCAACCGACCTTCCAGCCTGCGCTTCAATCTCCGTGGCTCGATGATCAAACGCGAGCCCTGAGCAGCGTTGGCGCGGCCCCATTCTTCCAGCAGTTCAAGGCAGGAATGGTCGATGTAGCTCAGGTTGCTCATCGGCACATAAACCTTGCTGCCCGCCGGAATAGTCTCCATCACCTTGGTCAGCGCCGGGACTTTCAGGAAGGTAGCGGAGCCGACCATGCGCAACTCGAACTCGCCTTCAACGTCGGTGGGCACCAGGTTGATTTTCAAACGCGCAGCTTGCAGCGCCAGTTTGACCAGGGTCAGACCGAAACCGACCAGCACACCTGTCAGCAGATCGGTGAAGATGATCGCCGCAGCGGTAGCCGCGTAGGTGAACATCGGCATCCGGCCATAACGGCCCAAGCCACGAAACGCCTTGAGGTCCACCAGTTTGCAACCGGTGTACACCAACACACCCGCCAGACTCGCCACCGGAATGCTTTGCAGCACGCTGGACAGCAGCAACACGAACGCCAGCAACCACAGGCCGTGGAACATCGCCGACATACGTGTCTTGGCACCTGCCTGAACGTTGGCGGAGCTGCGCACGATCACGCCCGTCATCGGCAATGCGCCTACCAGACCGCACAGCACGTTGCCGACGCCCTGAGCACTCAGCTCTTTATCGAAGTCCGAGCGCTGCCCGTCATGCATCCGGTCTACTGCGGCTGCCGAGAGCAAGGTTTCGGCACTGGCGATAAAAGCGACCGCAAAGGCAGCAATCAGAATCGCTGGATCAGCAAGGTTCATCAGGTCGGCAGGACGCAACCAGTCGATGGCTTCAGCCAGGTTATCCGGCACTTCCACACGCTTTACCTGCATCACTAAAGCGATACTGGCAAAGGTTGCCAGGCCGACACCCAGCAGGGCGCCCGGAACGAAGCGCAGCGACTGAGGACGAAACTTGTCCCACACCCACATCACCAGAATCGTACCCAGACCGAGAGCTCCGGCCTGCATGCCGCTGCCCGGGCCGATCGCCTGAATCAGGGTAGAAGGGAAGGCAACGAGGTTATCCAGGCCGGACGGTTTGGGCCCGCCATCAAACATGACGTGCGCCTGAGAGAGCACGATCAGCACACCGATACCGGCGAGCATGCCGTAGACCACCGCCGGGGCTGTGACGCGGAACCAGCAACCGAGCTTGAAGCGCCCGGCAAGGATTTGCAGCACACCCGCCAGCAGCAGGATCGGACCGAGCATGGCCATGCCGTGCTCGCGGACCACCTCGAAGACCAAGACCGCAAGGCCTGCAGCCGGGCCGCTGACTTGCAGCGGTGAGCCTGCCAACCAACCCACCACCAGGCCGCCGATGATGCCGGTGATCAGTCCTTTGGCCGGTGGCATACCGGAAGCGATAGCGATCCCCATACACAGGGGCAATGCAACCAGAAAAACGACTACGGAAGCGAGAAGCTCTCTGGGCAAAACGGATTTCAATTGAGCGAGGCCCATGATGACTCTCCGGGATTCTTCAGACGTGACGACGCCTCACGGCGCGCTGGTAGCGCACCGTCAGGTGTCTGAACGAGGTGAAAGTCGCGTTTTTAGTAGCGAGACTTCGGCGTGGCAACCGGTGTCGGATGGTCGCCATCCAACTCCAGAAAACGACCTTTTTCGGCATCGTAGGCTTTGATGCCACAGGTTTCGATGTCGTACACCCAGCCATGGATGAACAACTCGCCGCTGGCCAGCTTCGACGCTACTGATGGGTGAGTACGCAAGTGTTGAAGTTGCGCGATGACGTTCTCTTCGGTGAGGACATGCATCGTTTCTTTTTCGCCGGTGCAACTGCAGTTGTCTTCAACCACAGTACGGGCGACCTCGGCGTGTCGCAGCCAGGCTTTGACCGTCGGCATTTTTTCCAGCGTGTGCGGGTTGAGTACAGCGCGCATGGCACCGCAGTCGGAGTGGCCGCAGACGATGATGTGGTGCACGCCCAACGCCATGACGGCGTATTCGATAGCGGTGGAAACACCGCCGTTCATAGGACCGTATGGCGGGACTACGTTACCGACGTTACGCGTCACGAACAGGTCGCCAGGCGAGCTGTTGGTGATGAGCTCCGGCACAATCCGGGAGTCGGCACAGGTAATGAACATGGCACGCGGCTGCTGGGCCGTTGCGAGTTTCTTGAACAGTTCTTCCTGCTCAGGAAAAACTTCAGAGCGAAAACGTTTGAAGCCTTCAACAATGTGAGCCAGCGCTACGTCGGAAGTTTCGGCCTCAGGCTTAACGTCTACCGACGTAGCTGAAACCTGCTTATCCATGTCACTCATGTCTAATCCTCTTTGACGGATTGATGTGGATTTATTGCTGCAACCCTGACAACAGGCATCGCGTCCAAATCCATTTGCCCGCGCCCAACGGGGTCATGCAGATTTACAGGCTAACCGTCAAAACTTAACTGAAACTGAATGTAGCGCTCTGGATCAAGGGTTACAGCCCAACGGCACTAGTGGCATTTGAATGGCCTGCAACCCTGATTTTCCGTTATCCCTCGCAAACGCTACTGAAAGCTTCGACAACCTTCGGCAGATTCTGCTCGTTCAGCCCGGCCATGCAAACCCGGCCACTGCTGATCAGATAAACGGCGTGCTCGTTTCTCAGTCGGTCAACCTGTGCACTGCTGAAACCTGTGTAACTGAACATGCCACTTTGCGTGAGGATATAGCTGAAGTCACGTTGTGGCATTTTTTCCTTGAGAGCGGCCACCAGTTTTACGCGCATGTCGATGATACGCAGACGCATGGCTTCCACTTCTGCGAGCCACTGGTTACGCAAAATTGGATCGTTAAGCACGGCGGACACTACCAGCGCGCCGTGTTTCGGCGGACTGGAGTAGTTACGGCGGACGGTGGCCTTGAGCTGGCCAAGCACTTTGTCGGCCATGGCAGCATCAGGGCAGACGATAGACAAACCACCGACCCGCTCGCCGTACAGGGAGAAGATTTTCGAAAACGAGTTGCTGACCAGTACCGTCAGACCCGCATCAGTCATGGCTCGAATGGCGTAGGCATCTTCACTCATGCCAGCACCGAACCCCTGATAAGCAGTGTCCAGGAAAGGAATCAGCTTGCGCGCGCCGATCAGTTCAATGAGCTGATCCCACTGGGCAATCGTCAGGTCCGCGCCTGTCGGGTTGTGGCAGCACGGGTGCAGCAGCACAATGCTGTGCGCTGGCAACTTCTGCAGCGAGGCGAACATGGCGTCGAAATTCACGCCACCGGTCCCGGCATCGAAATACGGATACGTGTTGACCTTGAAGCCTGCGCCGCCGAACAACGCGTGATGGTTCTCCCACGTCGGATCGCTGACCCAGACCTGAGAGTCCGGATAAGCCGACTTCAGGAAGTCCGCGCCGACCTTCAATGCGCCCGAGCCGCCTACGGTCTGGATAGTTGCAATGCGTCCGGCCAGCAGAGCAGGGTGCTGCTCGCCGAACAACAAGGCCTGCACGCCCTGACGGTAAGGAGCAAGGCCTTCCATTGGCAGATACACGCAAGGAGGCTGCTTGCCCTCAAGTAGTGTGCTCTCGGCTTCTACTGCAGAAGCCAGACGCGGGATTTGCCCAAGGTCGTCGTAGTACAGACCGATACTGAGGTTGACCTTTTCGGTGTTGGGATCTTTTTGATAAGTATCCATCAACGACAGGATCGGATCACCGGCATAGGACTCAACGTGGGCAAACATGGCAGACAACTCCTGATGAAAAAGGTGGGCGCGACATAACGGGGTAAGCAAGCCTATGGGAAAACTCCATAGCTCACACAACAAGCGCGCATCCTACACAAAGCATGATGAACACGCATATAAAGCTTTCAGAATGCACAGATCGCGCAATCATTAAACAAAAAACGCACCAAGCGTGTACATAAAGCCAAAGAAACGAGTCAATACTGTGCGAAGCGCCTTAAGCGGTGGCTATATTGTTTTCCTTCAAACGCTCGAGCACTACTGAAGTCTTGAGATGCGAAACGCAGTTTGTCGCAGAAATCCTGCCCATCAGTTGATTGAGGCTGGCGAGATCGGCCACTGCGGTTTTCAGGTTGTAATCGGCATCGCCGGTGGTTTTGTACGCATCGATGATTGCAGCCTCGGTGCCGATGAACGCCTGAAAGCCTTCTGAATGCTCCGGTCGATGGCTGATCAACTTGACCTCGACCATCGCCACCACCTCCAGATTCATGGCCTGTGGGGCCAGCCGCGCATGGTAGCCAAGGATCAACTGCGCCTGCTCCAGAGCGATCCGACGCCGCGAACACTGGGACGCGGACAACCCGATCAGGTCACTGAGCTCCTGATTGGTCAGGCGCCCGTTGGCCTGTAACAGGGTCAGGATCTTCAAATCAAAATCGTCGATCTCGTTGACTTTCATGGTCGAGTAATCCGTCGGAATTCAAAGGCTTCGGACGCAAAGCCTAACAGTTTATGCTTGACGCTTGGCCAATGGCGGGTAGCCTGCGTCATCCTTTTGCAGCACCTGAAAAATCCAAAAGCTGTTGTGTGGCACCTGTTTTGCAAAATGCCACGTACAGCTCGCAATTGGCGGCTTGTATCCACTCGGTATCTTCACCTGGGTCAGAACCTTTTATGAACGAACAAAAATCTGCCGCTCACCTGCATCGCGGGCTCAAGAATCGGCATATCCAGCTGATCGCCCTGGGCGGCGCAATCGGCACCGGACTGTTCCTGGGCATTGCGCACACCATCAATATGGCCGGTCCGTCGGTCATCCTCGGTTACGCCATTGCGGGCATGATCGCGTTTTTCATCATGCGCCAGCTGGGTGAAATGGTGGTGGAAGAGCCTGTCGCGGGTACTTTCAGTCACTTCGCCAACCGTTACTGGGGTCGCTTCGCAGGTTTCATGTCGGGCTGGAATTACTGGGTACTTTACGTACTGGTGGGCATGGCCGAACTGACTGCGGTGGGCCAGTACGTGCAGTATTGGTGGCCTGAGACGCCAACCTGGGTGTCGGCGGCAATCTTCTTCGTGGCCATTAATCTGATCAACCTGACCAGCGTAAAGATCTTCGGCGAGATGGAGTTCTGGTTCTCCATGATCAAGATCGTCGCGATCATCAGCATGATCGTGTTCGGTGCCTGGCTGCTGGCCAGCGGCACCGGCGGGCCTGACGCAAGCGTCGCCAACCTCTGGCAGTACGGTGGCTTCTTCCCGAATGGCATCAGCGGGCTGGTGATGGCCATGGCCTTCATCATGTTCTCGTTCGGTGGTCTGGAGCTGGTCGGCATCACTGCTGCCGAGGCAGAAAACCCTAAGACCAGCATTCCAAAGGCAACCAATCAGGTGATCTACCGCATCCTGATTTTCTACGTCGGCGCGCTGGCCATCCTGCTCTCTCTGTACCCTTGGCAGAAAGTCGTGACTGGCGGCAGCCCGTTCGTGCTGATTTTCCACGCGCTGGACAGCAATCTGGTCGCCACCCTCCTGAATGTCGTGGTGCTGACCGCAGCGCTGTCGGTCTACAACAGCTGCGTTTACAGCAACAGCCGCATGCTCTTCGGTCTGGCCATGCAAGGCAATGCGCCCAAGGCCTTGCTCAAGGTGAACCGTCGCGGCGTGCCATTGCTGGCGCTGGGCGTATCGGCCACCGCCACCGGCCTGTGCGTGCTGATCAACTACCTGATGCCAGGTAAAGCCTTCGAACTGCTGATGGCACTGGTGGTGTCCGCACTGGTGTTGAACTGGGTGATCATCAGCATTACCCACTTGAAATTCCGCAAGGCCAAGCGCGAAGCGGGTGAAACCACTGAATACCAAAGCTGGGGCTACCCGCTGACCAACTACGTGTGCCTGGTATTCCTGCTGGGCATTCTGGTGATCATGTACTTCACGCCCGGTATTTCGCTGTCGGTGTTCCTGCTTCCAGCGTGGTTGATTGTTCTGGGGGTGGCTTACCGGATCAAGATGCGTAAGGCGAAGGCATTGACGGCGAGGGTCTGAGCTGAAATCGCATAAGTCTTGAGTTGCAATGCAGCCATTGTGGGAGCTGAGCTTGCTCGCGATAAACGATAACGCGGTGCGTCTTCTGGCCGTGTCTCATGTATCGCGAGCAAGCTCAGCTCCCACAGGGGATGGCATTCCAATCCGCTATTGCGCCAACTCTCGCTACAACAACGACATCTGCCCACCCGGTGGGCAGAATGCCTCGCAATCCAGGTTGAAGCTTTCCCGCTGGTTAAGCCCCAGCCGCTTGATCGCCATGCGATAGCGCTGCGCCAACAGGTCAGCAAACGGGCCTTCGCCACGCATTCGCACGCCAAAACGGCTGTCGTAAACCTCACCGCCACGCACTTGTCTGACCAGACTCATCACATGCTCGGCCCGTTGCGGGTAGTGCGCCTGTAGCCATTCTTCAAATAGCGGCGCAACTTCCAGCGGCAGGCGCAGCATCACGTAGCTGGCACTCAAGGCCCCAGCAGCCTTGGCTTCGCTGAGCATGGCTTCCAGTTCCATGTCGTTGATCATCGGGATGATCGGCGCGCACAACACGCCCACCGGCACCCCCGCATCGCGTAGCACCCGAATCGCTCGCAGCCTCGCTTTGGGCGCAGCGGCGCGCGGCTCCAGAATGCGTTTGAGTTCGTCGTCCAGCGTAGTCAGGCTGATGAACACCGAGATCAGATTCTGTTTCGCAAGTTCGGCCAGCAGGTCCAGATCCCGGAGGATCAACGACCCTTTGGTAATGATCGTCACCGGATGGCGATAACGCAGCAGCACTTCGAGCACCGCCCGGGTGATTTTGTACTCGCGCTCGATGGGCTGATACGGATCGGTGTTAGCCCCCAGAGTAATCGGCGCGCAGCGATAACCCGGTTTCGACAACTGCTGTTCGAGCACAGCAGCGGCGTTGGTTTTAGCGATCAGCTTCGTTTCGAAATCCAGGCCCGGCGACATGTCCCAATAGGCATGACTGGGCCGTGCATAGCAGTAAATACAACCGTGCTCACAACCGCGATACGGGTTGATCGAGCGATCAAAGGGAATGTCAGGCGAGGTGTTGCGCGTGATGATGCTTTTGGCCGTTTCGCTGGTGACCTGTGTGCCTTGGGTCAACGGCACTTCCTGATACCAGCCGTCGTCCTCAGCCAATGAACGGCTGGGCGCGAAGCGATTATGCGGGTTGCTGGCCGTGCCCCGGCCGCGAGGCGGGAAAATCAGGGACATGGGGGCTCCCCCTATAACTGTATGTGCATACAGTACAAGATATACCCCTTAGATCCCTAGCTTGCCCGATAGAAGGCGCAACACCGGTAGGAGCGAACTTGTTCGCGAGACGATATTTCTGCATGCACAGGAACATCGCCTCGCGAACAAGTTCGCTCCTACCGGTAGTGAGTCACTTCAATCCAAATCAACCGGCTTTTTCAGCTTTGGATTCGGGAAAAACTGCACCCCCTGTACATTCGGATCGATAGCCTTGACCGCGATCTTGTTGACGCGCGTGCCCAGCTCCTTGGGTACCGAATTACCCTGCTCGTTGAGGGTGTCGCTGTAACCGCAGCCCACGCACTCACGATGAGGAACGTCGTTTTCGCTCCACATCATGAGTTTGTCGGGCTCGCTGCACGCCGGGCAGACAGCCCCGGCGATGAAGCGCTTCTTGGTAATGATTACCGGTGTATCGGTCATGCTGCCGCATCCTCACTCAGGCCACTGTGGCGCAAGAGTGCGTCAATCGACGGCTCACGTCCGCGGAAGTCGACGAACAGCACCATCGGCGCCTGGGAACCGCCGCGAGCCAGGATCGCTTCACGGAAGGCGCGACCGGTCTCGGCATTGAGGACACCGTCTTCTTCGAACTTCGAGAACGCGTCAGCGGACAGCACTTCAGCCCACTTGTAGCTGTAGTAACCCGCGGCGTAACCGCCTGCGAAGATGTGCGCGAAGCTGTTCGGGAAGCGGTTGTAAGCAGGCGGACGCATCACCGACACTTCGTCGCGAACGCCATCCAGCACTTGCGCCACGCTGCGGCCGTCGCCGTGAGTGGCATGCAGCTCGAAGTCGAACAGCGAGAACTCCAACTGACGAACCATCATCAGCCCGGACTGGAAATTCTTGGCAGCGAGCATTTTTTCCAGCAGGTCCTGTGGCAACGCTTCGCCAGTCTGGTAATGACCGGAAATCAGCGCCAGACCTTCCGGCTCCCAGCACCAGTTCTCCATGAACTGGCTTGGCAGCTCGACGGCATCCCACGCCACGCCGTTGATGCCGGACACACCCGCGTGCTCGACGCGTGTCAGCAGGTGATGCAGACCGTGGCCGAACTCGTGGAACAGGGTGGTGACTTCATCGTGGGTCAGCAATGCAGGCTGACCCGGCGAGGCTGGAGTGAAGTTGCAGACCAGATTCGCCACCGGGCTCTGCAATTGACCTTCGGCAGTACGGCGACGGTCGCGAGCGCCGTCCATCCACGCACCACCGCGCTTGTTGGCGCGGGCATACAGGTCGAAGAAGAAACGCCCGACGTGCTGACCGTTTTCCTTGATCTCGAACAGGCGTACGTCTGGATGCCAGGTATCGAAGCCTTTCTGCTCGGCGATTTCGATGCCGTACAGACGCTGGACAATGGCAAACAGGCCGCCCAGCACTTTGTCGATCGGGAAGTAGGCACGCAACGCTTCCTGAGAAACGCTGTAGCGCTGCTCACGCAGTTTCTCGCCATAAAAGCCGCTGTCCCAGCTTTGCAGGTCCGGGCAGCCTTGCTCGGCGGCGTAGGCCTTGAGCTGTTCCAGATCCTGAGCGGCAAAAGGCTTGCTGCGCTTGGCCAGATCACGCAGGAAGGTCAGCACCTGATCGCTGGATTCAGCCATCTTGGTGGCCAGACTCAGCTCGGAGAAGCTCGAAAAGCCCAACAGCTGAGCCAGTTCCTGACGCAAGTCGAGGATCTGCTCCATCACCGGGCCGTTGTCGTTCTTGCCCGCATTCGGGCCCTGATCAGACGCACGGGTGCAGTACGCCGCGTAGACTTCTTCGCGCAGGGCGCGGTCTTCGGCGTAGGTCATCACCGCGTAATAGCTCGGGAATTCCAGAGTGATCAGGAAGCCTTCCAGATCCTTGGCCTTGGCGGCGGCCGCCATTTGTTGCCTGGCCGACTCGGTCAACCCTTTCAGAGCTGCTTCATCAGTGACCAGTTTGGTCCAGGCCTGAGTGGCGTCGAGCAACTGGTTGGAAAACTGGCTGCCCAGCTCCGACAATTTGCTCTGCACTTCGGCGTAGCGCTTCTGTTGTTCTGGCGGCAAGTCGATGCCCGACAGACGGAAGTCACGCAGCGATTGCTCGAGAATGGTTTTCTGCGCCACATCAAAGCCAGCCGCTTCAGGGCTGTTGGCCAAGGCTTCAAACGCCTGGAACAGCTGGCGGTTCTGACCCATTTCAGTGGAGTAGGCACTCAACGCCGGCAGGCACGACTCGTAGGCTTCGCGCAGTTCGGCACTGTTGCACACGGCGTTCAGGTGGCTGACCGGGCTCCAGGCTGCGCCGAGGCGGTCATTGAGTTCGTCCATGGCCAATACAAGCCCGGCCCATGTAGGCTGCGAGCCTTGCTTGACGAGGATCTCGGCAATCGCTGCGCGGTTGTCGGCAAGAATCTGTTCAATGGCAGGTTTGACATGCTCGGCACGAATCGCCGAAAAAGGTGGCAGGTCGTAGGATTGCAGAAGAGGGTTGTTCGCGCTCACGGTTTTGCACCTTGGCTGGAAGAAACACCCACGCATCTTAATTACAATCGGCGCGGTCCGCAGCTATCAGCGCCAAAGAAGGAGCCTATCGTGGCGATTCGCACGTTCCAGAACCACACGCCAACGCTTGGCGACCGGGCTTTTGTCGATCATTCGGCCGTTGTCCTCGGCGATGTCGAAATCGGTGCTGACAGCTCGGTCTGGCCGCTGACCGTGATTCGCGGTGACATGCACCGCATCCGTATCGGCGCGCGCACCAGCGTGCAGGACGGCAGCGTGCTGCACATTACCCACGCCGGGCCGTTCAACCCGGACGGCTTTCCGCTGCTGATTGGCGATGAAGTCACCATCGGCCACAAAGTCATGCTGCACGGCTGTGTCATCGGCAATCGCATTCTGATCGGCATGGGCAGCACGATCATGGACGGCGCGGTGGTTGAAGACGAAGTGATCATTGGCGCAGGCAGTCTGGTGCCGCCGGGCAAAGTACTGGAAAGTGGTTTTCTTTACGTCGGCCGCCCGGTGAAACAGGTCCGGGCGTTGACCGAGAAGGAGATCGCCTTCTTTCCGTACAGCGCGGCTAATTACGTGAAGCTTAAGGATCTGCATCTGGCGGAAGGTTTCGATAAGCCCTGTTGAATCCTGTAAACACGTCCCTGTAGGAGCTGCCGCAGGCTGCGAATAGCGGTGTGTCAGATGCATCGATTTCGCAGCCTTCGGCAGCTCCTACAGAAAACGGATTGCGTTTTTACCCAAGGCGATCCCGAAAACCCATGGGAGTTTGCATGCATTACCAAAACATCCTGTTCGACCTGGATGGCACCCTGACCGATCCGCGCCAAGGTATAACCAAGTCAATCCAGTTCGCCCTGAAGCAACTGGGGATCGACGAGCCGGACCTGGCACAACTGGAGCACTTCATCGGCCCTCCGCTGTTGCAGCAGTTCATGCATCAATACGGCTTTGACGAAGCCAGGGCCTGGGAAGCGGTGGGCTTCTATCGCCAACGCTTCAAGGTCACCGGGCTGTACGAAAACCTGGTGTTCGATGGCATCTTTGAACTGTTGGATGAGCTGGTCGATCAAGGTCGCAATTTGTATATCGCAACGTCCAAGCCGTGGGTATTCGCCCATGAGATCGCCCGGCATTTCGACTTTGCCCGGCATTTCAAAGTGATTTACGGCAGCGAACTGGACGGCACCCGCACCGATAAAGTTGAACTGATCGCGCATTTGATTGCGACAGAAAAGCTCGATCCGCAGCAGACGCTGATGATCGGCGACCGCAAACACGACCTGATCGGCGGCCTGCGCAATGGGCTGGATGTGGCTGCGGTGGGCTATGGTTTTGGTAGTCATGAGGAATTGCAGGCTGAGTCGCCGACGTATCACTTTGCAACGCTGGCGGAGCTGCATAAGGCGTTTCTAAAGAAATGACCTGTGGGAGCGTGGCTTGCCCGCGATAAGGCTGCACTCGATTCCAGATAAAAACCGTAGCGCCCCTATCGCGGGCAAGCACCGCTCCCACATAGGGCCACATTCCAGCGCGCCAATGCAGCAAAACCCGCACACCCCCGGTCCAAGCTCCATCTAATAACAAGCCTTGGAGGACCCGATGCCGCAGTCCAGCTCCATTGATCAAGCGGTCGCTCATGTCATCGCCCGGTTGCCGACGCACATCCACATGGGCATTCCATTGGGTCTGGGCAAACCGAACAGGTTCGTCAACGCGCTGTATGAGCGGATCAAGCAAATGCCCGAGCGGCAATTGACGATCTATACGGCGTTAAGCCTGGGTCGCCCGCCCACCGGGGACGGCCTGCAAGGACGATTCCTGCAGCCGTTTCTGGACCGGATATTTGATGATTATCCCGAGCTGGAATTTCTCGCCGACCTGCACCGCGACAGCCTGCCTGCCAACATCCGCGTGCAGCAGTTTTTCATGCAGCCGGGCAGCCTGCTGAACAGTGCGCCCGCCCAGCATGATTACATCAGCAGCAATTACAGCCATGCCGCGCGTGACATCAACGCCGGTGGCTTGAATCTGGTCGCTCAACTGGTTGCCCGCGATGAACAACGGCCCGGCAAGTTAAGCCTGAGCTGCAACCCCGATGTCACCCTCGACTTGTTGCCCATGATTGCCAAGCGGCGCGCAGCCGGAGAAACCATTTTGATGCTGGGCCAGGTTCATGCGGATCTGCCCTATATGCCGGGCGATTCGGAGCTGGATGCCGAGGACTTCGACTTTCTGATCGATGAAGAAGAGCGCAGCACATTGTTTTCCACGCCGAATATGCCGGTGGGCTTTCAGGATCATTTCATCGGCCTGCATGCCAGCACACTGGTACGCGATGGCGGCACCTTGCAGATCGGCATTGGCTCAATGGGCGATGCGCTGACTGCTGCGTTGCTGGCTCGCCAGGCCGATAACGACACTTATCGAGCGCTGCTGGCCGAACTGAACCTCAGCGACTGGCAAACCCTGATCGACCGTGAGGGCGGCGTCGAGCCCTTCGTTTCAGGGCTTTACGGCTGCAGCGAGATGTTCGTCAACGGTTTGCTGGTGCTGGTCGACGCCGGGATCATTCGCCGCAAGGTGTATCCCGATGCAATGCGTCAGCGCGAAGCCAATAACGGCACTCTCGACGAGTCGGCTTACACGGACGGCATCATGGTCCATGGCGGATTCTTCCTCGGACCGCAGAGTTTTTATCAGCGCTTGCGAGAGTTTTCCCTGGAGCGTCTCGGCGACTTCAACATGACTGCCATCAGCTATATCAACGAGCTGTATGGCGATGAACAGCTCAAGCGTCTGCAGCGACGCGATGCGCGGTTCATCAACAGTGCGTTCACCGTCACCCTCATGGGTGCCGCGGTGTCCGATCAACTGCAAGATGGCAGGGTAGTGAGTGGTGTCGGCGGCCAATACAACTTTGTGGCCCAGGCGCATGCACTGGAGGACGCCCGTTCAATTCTGATTCTGCGCAGCTGGCGTGAGTCTGGCGGCGAGACCAGTTCCAATATCGTCTGGGAATACGCCCACACCACCATTCCACGTCACCTGCGGGATATCGTGGTCACCGAATACGGCATTGCCGACCTGCGCGGCAAGAATGATTCAGCGGTCATTGAAGCCATGCTCAATATCAGCGACTCACGCTTTCAGCCGGGCTTGATCGAACAGGCGCAAAGAGCGGGCAAGCTGCCCAAGGATTTCAAACTGGACCCGCGCTTCGCCCACAACACGGCCGAGCGCCTTCAAGCCATCGCTGATCAATATTCGCAACTGTTTCCCGAATACCCATTGGGTTGCGACTTCAACACCGAAGAGCGCGATCTGCTGCGGGCGCTGCACTGGCTGGAGAGCAAATTCAAGCTCACAGAGATCATCGAGCTGGGCAAAGCGACACTGGATGCGCCAGAGCCCGAGGCGTTCCCGGTGCATCTGGAGCGCATGCAGCTTGACCGGCCACAGGGGTTGAAAGAGGAGCTGTATCAGCGGCTGTTGTTGGCGGGGTTGCAGAATACGGCTCGGACTGATGCAGCGCCCGGCGTCTGACACGCCACTTTACCTCGGAGACTCAATGTTCGCCTGCAAGCGCTGATCCTCACCTTGTAGGTTGCACAGATCCTGTGGGAGCGGTGCTTGCCCGCGATAAGAGCAACCCGGTCCATCTGTCGAATCGCGGTGTCTGCATCGCGGGCAAGCCCGGCTCCCACATGAGATTGCGCTCTTCTGTTCAGGCGGGCTTGGTCTGGGCGGCATTGTGACGAGTCAGTCGCTGCGGTGCATCAGGCTTACCGGGTATCGTTCTTCGCGGGCAAGCCTCGCTCCAACAGGTGTCTACAAAGGTCGGGCTCACAGCGTATTCAACGGGATCTTCAAGTAACGCACGCCATTGTCTTCAGGCTCGGGAAGGTGGCCTGCGCGCATATTGATTTGCACGGATGGCAGGATCAGCACGGGCATTTCCAGCGTGGCATCACGGGCTTCGCGCATCTGCACGAATTCGTTTTCATCGATGCCTTGGCGGATGTGGATATTGTCGGCGCGCTGTTCGGCCACCGTCGTCATGTACTGCAACTCGCGACCATCCGGCTGATAGTCGTGACACATGAACAAGCGCGTCGAATCGGGCAGGGCGAGGATTTTCTGGATTGATTGATACAGCGTTCGTGCATCCGCACCGGGGAAGTCACAGCGCGCCGTGCCGTAATCCGGCATGAACAGCGTATCCCCGACAAAAGCCACACTTTCGCCGCCAACGTCGAACACGTAGGTCATGCAGGCCGGAGTATGTCCTGGCGTGTGCATGGCCCGCGCTTCAAGGGTCCCGACGTTAAAGGTCGCACCATCACCCAGCAGCACATCGAACTGGCTGCCGTCCCGGGCGAAGCCACTCGGCGCATTGAACAGCTCGCCGAACACGTTTTGCACCGCGGTGATGTGGCTGCCAATCGCGATTTTCGCGTTGAGCTTGTCTTTGAGATAAGCCGCTGCCGAAACATGATCGGCGTGGACATGGGTTTCAAGGATCCATTGCACAGAGGCGTTCAGTTCACGAACGCGGGCAATCAGCTGATCGGCGGATTCAGTGCGGGTGCGTCCCGATTTGGGATCGAAGTCGAGCACGCTGTCGATCAGCGCGCAGTGCCGGGTCTGGACGTCCATCACCAGATAACTGAGCGTTGATGTGTGGGTGTCGAACAGGCCTTCGATGTGAAGACGGTCGGCGATGATCATGGGTTCTCCGACAGTATGTGGGTTTGCTGTAGGAGCGCGCTTGCCCGCGATAAGGGCCGAAGGACCTTCAAAGCCAATCGACAAATATCTGCGACAGACGAATCGTCATCGCGGGCAAGCGCGCTCCTACGTTAAGTATCAATTTACTTCACCTGCACCTTGAAGAAGTCCTGACGACCAAACGGGCTGACCTGGTAACCGCTGACATCTTTGCGGGTAAGGACGGCTGCGGTTGGGTGTGCCAGTGGCAACCAGAGTGCCTGTTGCTGAATCTGCTGCTGAGCCTGGTGATACAGCTTGCTGCGCGCAGCCTGATCGCTGGTGGCTTTGCCGTCGCTGATCAGCTTATCCAGCGTCGCATCACAATAGCGGGCGAAGTTAGTACCGGACTTCACGGCCGCGCAGGAGAACTGCGGGGTCAGGAAGTTATCCGGATCACCGTTGTCACCCGCCCATCCCATGAACAACAGGTCATGCTCGCCAGCCTTGGCGCGGCGGATCAGTTCGCCCCATTCGATGACTTTGATTTCAGCGTTGATGCCGACTTTAGCCAGGTCCGCCTGCAGCAACTGCGCGCCCAGGTTCGGATTGGGGTTGAGCAGGCTGCCACTCGGGCGGGTCCAGATAGTCGTTTTAAAACCGTCCTTCACGCCCGCCTTTGCCAGCAGCGCTTTAGCTTTGGCGACGTCCGGCTTATAGCCGGGCAGGTCTTTCGCGTAGCTCCAGGTGTTCGGCGGATACGGGCCATTGGCGGCTTCAGCGGTGCCTTCGAATACCGCTTTCAGGTAGCTGTCCTTGTCGAATGCCAGATTGACCGCTTGCCTCACTTCAGCCTTGTCGAACGGCGGGTGCTGGCTGTTGATCGCCAGAAACGCGGTCATGAACGCTTCGGTTTTTTCGATTTTCAGATTCGGATCTTTGGCGGCTTCCTGAATATCCAGCGGCTTGGGCGAAAGAGTGATCTGGCATTCGTTGCGACGAATACGCTGCAAACGCACATTGGCGTCCGGGGTGATTGCGTAGATCAATTTGTCGACGCCCGGCTTGCCCGCGAAATAATCCGCGTTGGCTTCGTAACGCACCACGGCATCTTTCTGGAAGCGTTCAAACACGAACGGCCCTGTACCAATCGGCTGGCTGTTGAGTTTTTCCGGAGTGCCCGCTTTGAGCAGTTGCGCGGTGTACTCGGCCGAGTAGATCGAGGCAAAGCCCATGCTCAGCGTCGCGAGGAACGTGGAGTCCGGATGATCAAGGGTAAAGCGCACAGTCAGCGGGTCAGGCGCGTCGATCTTCTTGATCAGCGCAGGCAACTGCATCGATTGAGCGTGGGGGAAGCCGCTCTGAGCAACCTTGTGCCATGGGTTTTGCGGGTCAAGCATGCGCTGGAAGCTGAACACCACGTCATCCGCGTTCAACTCGCGGCTGGGCGTGAAATAGTCGGTATGGTGAAACTTCACCCCCGGGCGCAATTTGAAGTCGTAGGTCAGGCCGTCAGGCGAAACGGTCCAGCTTTGCGCCAGGCTGGGCACCAGCTTGCCGCTCTGGGCGTCGAAATCCACCAGCCGGTTCATCAGCACGTCGGCGGAGGCATTGGTGGTGGTCAACGAGTTGTACTGCACCACGTCAAAGCCTTCCGGGCTAGCCTCAGTGCAGACGCTCAACGACGTCGCGGCGCTGGCCATTGCCGGGAACAAAAGAGGAGCTAACAAAAACGGTATCGCAGCAAGACGCATGGCTATATTCCTGTCAGAAAGGGCCCCATCTGCTGGCGCAGTCTGGTAAGGGAGTTACCCTAGACCATGCTTGGACACAGAACAATGGTTACAACCCGACCGGCGGTAGATTTGCCAGCACCCCCGCAACGGCCTGACCATTGGGCTGAACGCGTCGCCTGATGTTGGGCTAAAGTGCTTTGCCTGTTGTGACACCAAACCCTTTCTGGTATAAAGCAGCGCTCTTTTCTAGGGGCCCGGTTCCTTCACTGTAGGTGTAGCCGGTAAGACCCTTAAAGAAACGCGGCGCCTGGCGCCAAATGACTGAGAGATTAAGCGGCCAACCCATGCCGGGTTGGGCATGAGGTTTTAGAGGGCTGAGGCATGTCGAGAGTATGTCAAGTTACCGGTAAGGGTCCGGTGACTGGGAATAACATTTCCCACGCAAACAACAAAACCCGTCGTCGTTTCCTGCCAAACCTGCAGCATCACCGCTTTTGGGTTGAAGAAGAGAAACGTTTTGTTCGTCTGCGCGTATCTGCTAAAGGCATGCGTATCATCGACAAGCGTGGCATCACTGTTGTGCTCGCTGAACTCCGTCGCGACGGCAAAATTTAAGGGAGAAGATCATGCGTGAATTGATCCGATTGATTTCTAGTGCTGGCACCGGTCATTTCTACACGACCGACAAGAACAAGCGCACCACTCCGGACAAAATCGAAATCAAAAAATTCGATCCGGTTGTTCGCAAGCACGTGATCTACAAAGAAGGCAAAATCAAGTAATTGATTTTTTTCTTGTGAAAAAGGCCCGTATCTCACGATACGGGCCTTTTTTATTTGCATTTGAATCTGGCACCGAAGGTGCCCGACTCCTGGCTCAGCCAAAGCTGAAGCCCTGAACAAGGTTGGCGCCATCGACATCAACCGTTACGCGGTCGATGTCGAACTCTTTGGTCACGAAGTCCTTTGAACTGACAACGTGTTCACGGCCCGTCAACTCACTGATGTGAGTCTTGATGGTTGGCTCGTAACGGCTGCCGATCAGATACTGAAGCTGCTGAATGATCTCTTCATTGGTCATGAATTTATTCCTTTATAAAAGTTGAATGTCCTCCTTGGACGTCATCAGCATCCTCCACGCAAACTGATCATGTGCACTACATAGTTATACTTTCTGCTCAAACACCACATAGACCTTGCGGCAGTGCTCCAGCACCTCCCACGTGCCTTTAAAGCCTGCTGGAATCACAAAGCGATCTCCCGCACGCAGGGTTTTCGACCCGCCCGCGTCATCACGCAAAACCGAAACACCCTGCACGATTTCACAGTATTCATGCTCGGTGTAGTTCACGGACCATTGGCCAACCTCACCCTCCCAGACGCCCGCGTTCATCTGTCCGCAAGGGCTGTTGTAGTGGTTGTAGATTGTCTGCTCCGGATCGCCCTTGAAGATTTTTTCCGGCGCCGGACGGTAACGTTCAGCTTCGGTGCTGGCTTCGCTGAAATCCACGATGCTGTCGATAGTCATTTCTTACCCTCGCGGTAGGTGCGTTGCTGGTTTGACGAAGCGCTGGGCCAATAGTGCCAAACGCTCGCGTCGCGATGTTGCATAAATCGAACAGGACGGCGTCATTCAGGCCATTTATGTCAAAGATATTGGAAATCGCCAGATCACTGGTTTAGGGTGGTGAGTGCCGTTGTCTGGTGGCGGTGGAGTGCAGATTGTTTGTTTTTTGCACAAATCTACCCGCCAGGCACACCCTAATCGATACAAGCGGAGGACATACGCATGACCACCCTGACCCATGCTGACTGGGAAAAACGCGCCAAGGACCTGAAGATCGAAGGCCGCGCGTTCATCAATGGCGAATACTCCGACGCCGCTTCCGGTGAGACATTCGAATGCGTCAGCCCGGTCGATGGCCGCCTGCTGGCCAAAGTTGCCAGCTGTGACGCCGCCGACGCCCAGCGCGCCGTTGAAAGCGCCCGCAAGACATTCAATTCAGGCGTCTGGTCGCGACTGGCACCGGCCAAGCGCAAGGCAGCCATGTTGCGCTTTGCCGCACTGATCAACAAAAACGTTGAAGAGCTGGCCCTGCTGGAAACCCTGGACATGGGCAAGCCGATCAGCGATTCGTACAGCATCGACATCCCTGGCGCCGCAAACGCGCTGAGCTGGAGTGGCGAGGCC
The DNA here is from genome assembly GCF_032582135.1 of Pseudomonas syringae group sp. J309-1. Taxonomy (NCBI): domain Bacteria; kingdom Pseudomonadati; phylum Pseudomonadota; class Gammaproteobacteria; order Pseudomonadales; family Pseudomonadaceae; genus Pseudomonas; species Pseudomonas syringae group sp. J309-1. The sequence goes on from NZ_JAWHNU010000045.1 coordinate 58,409, forward strand.
ATCGACAAGCTGTATGACGAAGTAGCTGCCACGCCTCATGACCAGCTTGGTCTGGTGACCCGCGAGCCTGTAGGCGTTGTGGCCGCCATCGTGCCGTGGAACTTCCCGTTGCTGATGGCGAGCTGGAAACTGGGCCCGGCGCTTTCCAGCGGTAACTCGGTCATCCTCAAGCCTTCGGAAAAGTCTCCGCTGACGGCCATTCGTATTGCCCAACTGGCGATCGAGGCAGGCATTCCGGCTGGCGTGCTCAATGTGCTGCCAGGTTATGGTCATACCGTGGGCAAGGCGCTGGCCCTGCACATGGATGTCGACACTGCGGTGTTCACCGGCTCGACGAAAATCGCCAAGCAGTTGCTGGTTTACTCCGGCGAATCGAACATGAAGCGCATCTGGCTGGAAGCGGGCGGCAAAAGCCCGAACATCGTCTTTGCCGACGCGCCTGACTTGCAGGCCGCCGCTGAATCCGCCGCCAGCGCTATCGCGTTTAACCAGGGCGAAGTCTGCACCGCAGGTTCGCGCCTGCTGGTGGAGCGTTCGATCAAGGACAAATTCCTGCCCATGGTCATCGAAGCGCTCAAGAGCTGGAAGCCGGGCAACCCACTGGATCCGGCCACAACCGTGGGTGCGCTGGTGGATACCCAACAGATGAACACCGTGCTGTCTTACATCGAAGCAGGACATACCGACGGCGCAAAACTCGTGGTGGGCGGCAAGCGCATCTTGCAGGAAACCGGTGGTACTTATGTCGAGCCGACGATTTTCGACGGTGTGACCAATGCCATGAAGATCGCTCAGGAAGAAATCTTCGGCCCGGTTCTGTCGGTATTGACGTTTGATACAGCCGAGGAGGCGATTCAGATCGCCAACGACACGCCGTACGGCCTCGCTGCTGCCGTCTGGACCGCAAACCTGTCCAAGGCCCATCTGACCGCCAAAGCGTTGCGTGCGGGTAGCGTGTGGGTCAATCAGTACGATGGCGGTGACATGACCGCGCCATTTGGTGGCTTCAAGCAATCCGGCAACGGCCGCGACAAGTCGCTGCATGCGTTCGACAAGTACACCGAACTGAAATCGACGTGGATTAAGTTGTAACCGCCGTCGATTGGTCCGCAGGACCGGCTTTAACCGGTAGGGCAGCATTTCAGGCGAAGGAGATTCAGCGAATGTTCCGGCTGAAGCCGGTCCTATGTATGGACTCGCCCCTACATTCAACCTGCTTTTGAACACTGCTACCCGGTTGCATCTATGTATA